>JAZOWJ010000113.1:0-19973 GCA_045659125.1 Acutalibacteraceae bacterium | reverse complement strand
AGCGACGATACCGCGGACGGGCTTGCCCTTGAACAGCGGGAAATCAACGGTCGAGAAGAAGCCGGTGAGATCCTGAATAATCAGCGGGTTGCGAAGGTCAGGCTTGTCGGAGCCGTACTTGAGCATCGAATCCGCGAAGGTGATGCGGCGGAAAGGCGGCTTGGAAACCTGCTTGTCGGTGAACTTGGTGAATGTATTGTAGAGAACGGTTTCAGCAACAGCAAAAACATCATCCTGTGTTGCGAAAGCCATTTCAAAGTCGAGCTGATAGAATTCGCCGGGAGAACGGTCCTGTCTTGCATCCTCATCACGGAAGCAGGGAGCGATCTGGAAATAACGGTCGAAGCCTGCGGTCATGAGCAGCTGCTTGAACTGCTGGGGAGCCTGGGGCAGAGCATAGAACTTGCCCTTGTGCTTACGGCTGGGAACAAGATAGTCACGTGCACCTTCGGGAGAGGAGGCGGTGAGAATGGGGGTCTGGATTTCCATGAAGCCCTGTTCTTCCATCTGGCTTCTCAGGTAGCTGATGACCTTGGAGCGAAGCACGATATTATTATGAATTCTGCGGTTACGCAGGTCGAGATAGCGGTATTTGAGTCTGACCTCTTCACCGGCAGCGGTGTCGTTGCCGATTTCAAAGGGAAGTGCATTCAGACAGGGACCGAGAACGGTGATTTCGCTTGCCTTGACTTCGATAAGACCTGTTTCAAGACGGGCATTGACGGTTTCAGCATCACGCTCGCAAACGGTGCCGACAACGGAAATAACGGTCTGCTTGCCGAGGCCTGCCAGCATGGAGTCATCATTGACTACAACCTGGGTGATGCCGTAGTGGTCACGAAGGTCCACAAACAAAACGCCGCCGTGGTCACGGATGACTTCGATCCAACCGGCAAGGGTGACGGTCTGACCGATGTTTTCTTTTCTCAATTCGTTACAGGTGTGTGTTCTTAACATTGTTTTTTCCTTCTTTCATTTCAGGTGATGGCAGGGCAAGACAAAACAAAAAAAACTGCCTTGTCCCTGAACATGGGACGAAAGACAGCTTCCGCGGTACCACCCAAATTGACCGTATGCACGGTCCTCTTTTCTTCATCTTTACGCGATGCCACGTGCGGTTCTACTCATCTGTCTGCACAAACTTTCTTCCGCAAACTCCGAAGTGTTTTTCGGTTGCTTCCTTTTATCGCCTTGCACCGACCGGCGACTCTCTGCAAAAGGGTGCACAACGTACTCTCTTCATCACAGCTTTTAAACGGTAATAAATATATTTAACATATAAAAGGACGGTTTGTCAAGGCTTTTTTTATTTTTTTTAAACTTGACTAAATCGGCTGCTTTTGATAAAATTATATTGTATGTGCCCTTTTTAAAATATGAAAATAATCGGGAGGTTATTCATTATGAAAAGTTCATTCCGCTGGTATGGCGACAGCGACCCCGTAACCCTTGAATATATCCGTCAGATTCCCGGCATGCGTTCCATCGTTTCCGCTGTGTACGATGTTAAGCCCGGTGAGGTCTGGCCGGAAGAAAGCATCAAATACATTGCTGACCGCTGCAGGGAAAACGGCCTGATTTTTGATGTGGTCGAATCCATCCCCGTAACGGAAGAAATCAAGCTCGGCAGACCCGAGCGTGAGCGTCACATTGAAAACTACTGTGAATCCATCCGCCGTTGTGCAAAATACGGTGTCAAGTGCGTGACCTACAACTTCATGCCCGTTTTTGACTGGACAAGAACACAGCTCGACAAGGAAGCCGAAGACGGCTCAACAAGCCTTGTCATGTATTGGGAACAGATGAAGGGTCTTGACCCTCTCAAGGATGATATTCATCTGCCCGGCTGGGATTCCTCTTACACGCAGGACCAGGTTCGTGAGCTGATCAATGCCTACGGTGAAATCGGCGAAAACGGACTTTGGGAAAACATTGAATACTTCCTCAAGAAGGTCATTCCCGTTGCCGAGGAATGCGGTGTTGTGATGGCCATTCATCCCGACGATCCGCCGTATCCGATTTTCGGACTTCCCCGCATTATCACCTGCGAGGAAAATCTTGACCGCTTCTTAAAAATCGTGGACAGCCCTGCAAACTCTCTTTGCTTCTGCTCGGGCTCTCTGGGCTGCCATCCGAAAAACGATATGCCCTCACTCGTTCGCAAGTATTCTGCAATGAACCGCATCGGCTTCATGCATCTGCGTAACATCAAAATTCTCGAAGATACTTCCTTTGAAGAATCGGGCCACATTTCAAGCAAGGGCTCGCTCGACATGAACGCAATCGTCAAGGCTCTTGTGGAAACAGGCTTTGAAGGCTATTTCCGTCCCGACCACGGCAGAATGATCTGGGGCGAAACAGGCAAGCCCGGCTACGGCCTGTTTGACCGTGCACTCGGCTCGGCTTACATCAATGGCCTCGTTGAAGCCAACGGCGGCATTATTGAACTGAACTGAATAAACAGGAGGAAATAAAAATGATTGATCTCCCTTTGAAAGTAGACTATACCGGTAAGGTTGTTGTTATCACGGGTGCCGGCGGACTCATCTGCGGTGCCATGGCAAGAGCCTTTGCACAGTGCGGTGCAAAAGTTGCCGCCCTCGACCTCAACGAAGAAGCTGTTAAAAATCTTGAAAACGAGCTGACTGCCGAAGGCTTTGTCTGCAAGGGCTACAAGGCAAACGTGCTTGACCCCGAAGCACTCAAGGCTGTGCATGAGCAGGTCGTCGCCGACCTCGGCAAGTGCGACATTCTCGTCAACGGTGCAGGCGGCAACAATCCCAGAGCCACAACCGACAACGAATATCAGCACGAGCACAAGGAGGGCGGCAAGTCCTTCTTTGACCTGGATGCTGACGGCGTGGACTTCGTGTTCAAGCTCAATTTCCAGGGTGCCCTGCTGCCCACGCAGGCATTTGCCGTGGATATGGTTGAAAAGCAGGCAGGCTGCATTCTGAACATCTCGTCCATGAATGCATACACCCCCTTGACCAAGATCCCCGCCTACTCCGCCGCAAAGGCAGGCATTTCCAACTTCACCCAGTGGCTTGCCACCCACTTCGCAGGCACGGGCATCCGTTGCAATGCCATTGCTCCCGGCTTCCTTGTGTCTTCCCAGAACAGAGGTCTGCTGTTCAATGCCGACGGCACGCCGACCGCCCGTTCCGCAAAAATTCTGAACGGCACACCGACCCACCGTTATGTGGATGCTTCCGAACTGCTCGGCGCCACACTGTTCCTTTGCGACGACAAATCCGCTTCCGCTGTAACAGGCGTTGTCATGCCCATCGACGCAGGCTTCTCCGCTTACTGCGGCGTATAAAACACACACTCTCATCCTCCCGGATTCTCTTCGGGAGGATATTATTTTTTCAAGAAACAACCGGCTTTACATTTTTTGATAAATATGATAAAATTAAAGAAAAGGGGTAATTTTTATGAAAAACAGAATAAACCTTGTTTTTGCTTTCTTATGTATCTTTTTTGTTTTATTTACAATGTCTGCCCCTGTCTTCGCATTGGCGACCGAGCAAACACTGTATCGCGGTGACATCGATCAGGACGGTAGGGTGTCCGCTGAGGATGCCCGTCGGATTCTGCGTTATGCCGTGCGTTTGGAAAAATTAAACGGTCTGCAATATGACCTTGCAGACGTGGACGGCGATTCGCAAGTCACATCCTGCGATGCAAGAAAGGCGCTGCGCATGGCGGTCGGATTGGATAAAATGATCATTTATTTATCCGAAGGTGTTATCAACAAGCAGGATCTGTCCGGACGGTATGTTGTTACGGGAACCGGCGATTACGGTCTGAAAGTCAAGCCGCAACCCGGTTACGGTGAAGCTGCTGCAATGCTTTATGACGGTGATGAAATTGTAGTAATGCAGGTTACTGAATGGGCGGAAGCCGACGATGAAAGTCTTCGTTTCTGGGGTTCATTTATATACAACGGTTACCAAGCATATGTTTGCATGGCTTATCTTGAAAAAGTCTATCAGACGATTGATGATTTTACACTCGGAAAATATGTTGTTGACGGTACGGATGCATACGGTCTGAAAGTGAAACATATCCCCGGCTACGGTGATGTAATCGATATGATTTATGACGGTTATGAAGTCGAAGTGCTTGAGATTGTTGAGTGGGCAGAATCCGACGATGGATACACACGATTTTGGGGTAAAATTATATATGACGGTGAAGAAGCCTATGTCTGCATGGAATATCTCGACAAAATCGACTGAAAAATATTGCCGTAAACTAAAATTTTTCTCTTTATTCGTATTTTCTTTTATGTTATAATCAATTTTATTGCAGAGCCTCTTTATAAATTCAAAAAAAATGTAAAGTATATTTTACATTTTTCTTGACAAAAATGTAAAGTACAGTTACAATTATTCCAAAGAGGTGATGCAATATGTCCATTGCGCCAAAAGAAAATATCCTGAAAGTATTGCGCAGCTTTAACCCATGGTGGAGCAGCGGCAATGTCAACAAGGCTTTGTTCAAGCCGTACAAAAGATTTGCCTATTATGAGGCTTTAAAAAGGTTGGAAGAAACAACAATCAGAAGAACGGTCGTGCTGACCGGAACAAGGCGAGTCGGCAAAACAACAATTCAATATCAACTGATTGACCACCTTTTACAGCAAGGAATACCTCCTGAAAAAATCGTATTTATTTCTCTGGATCATCCGATGCTGAAGCTGGCAGGATTGAATGATGTACTGGAATGCTTCCATGAAAATGTGTATGCCAATCAGGATGTTTACTATTTCTTTGACGAAATCCAATATGCAACCGATTGGAATGCGTGGTTAAAAACAATATATGATACACAACCGGAAACAAAGGTGGTTGCAACCGGATCAGCAAGTCCTGCCCTGATAAAGGGTAGCACAGAAAGCGGTGCCGGTCGTTGGTCAATTATTCAGGTTCCCACTCTTTCCTTTTATGAATATTGTGCACTATTGAATATTCCTGCGCCAAAACTGGAGCCGACTCTCAAACCGTCCGGACTTTTAAATCTGACCCAACAGCAACGCGGACAAATTATCAACAAGCTTTCTGTTGTTGCAAATCATTTCAATCGTTACCTGCAGGTTGGTGGTTTTCCGGAGCTTGCCTTGGCAGATAATGACTTGCTAGCAATGCAGGTCATGCGTGAAGATGTTGTTGACAAAGTTTTAAAACGAGATCTGCCGGCATTGTACAATATAAGAAATGCAACCGAGCTGGAACGTATATTTTTATATCTTTGTAATGTATCCTCCGAAATCGTTGCCATTGATGCCATGACCAAGGAACTCAACGGTGTCAGCAGACAAACTGCACTCAATTATATTGAATATCTTGAAAGTGCAAATTTGATCTATTTGAGTTATCCTGTTGATTTTTCAGGAAAAAAGGTGCTCAAGGCAAAACCGAAAATATATATTGCCGATGCCGCCATAAGAAATGCTGTACTTATGGACAGCGAAATTATGACGAATCCCGTTGAAATGGGTAAGATGGTTGAAACGGCTGTTTACAAACATGTTGCAGCATTTTATTATCAGAAGGCGACCCGTGTCGGATATTTCAGAGGCGGTGCAAAGGATAAGGAAATTGATATTGTTGTCGATTATCCGAATGTTTCCGATATCCTCATTGAAGTAAAATACAGAGAAAATGCAGTGATTCCTGATGACGATGCAATCATTACACATGCAAAAGATGCGGCATCTGCAATTATTATCACAAAAAAGGCGGATGATTTTGGAGAGCACAATACCGTAGACGGGAAACCGCTGCTTCGAATTCCTGCATTTGCATTCCTGTATCTGCTCGGCCATGCCGAAAAAAACGGATATAAGGGTATAGAATAATCAAGAAAATCCGCTTTTGCGGAAGAAAAGGAGCTTATATATGACCGTTATTGACAGACTTGCACGTGCAGGTATTGTGCCTGTTGTTGTGCTTGATGATGCAAAGGATGCCGTTCCCACCGCTGAAGCGATGCTCAAGGGCGGTATTGATGTTATGGAAATCACATTCCGCACGGCTGCGGCTGCCGATTCCATCAAGGCCGTTTCCGAAAGCTGCCCCGATATGCTTGTCGGTGCCGGTACGGTGCTGACCATGGAGCAGTGCAAAAAGGCAGTGGAAATGGGCGCCAAGTTCATCGTGTCCCCCGGTTTCGATGCCGAAATCGTTTCGTGGTGCATTGAAAACAACATTGCTGTGACCCCCGGCTGTGTAACACCGACCGAAATCACCGCAGCTATCAAGCTGGGACTTAATATCATCAAATTCTTCCCTGCCAACGTATACGGCGGTTTGAATGCCATGAAAAACCTTGCAGCACCGTTTGTCGGCATCAAATTCATGCCCACAGGCGGCATCAATGCACAGAATATCCGTGAATACATTGATGCACCGTTCATTCACGCTGTCGGCGGCAGCTGGGTCTGCCCCAAGGCTGACATAGCAGCAGGCAATTTTGAAAAAATTACGGCGCTGTGTGCAGAAGCACGCCATGCTGCCTTTGATTAAGGAGAACAAGTATGCCTTATATTAAAGTTACAACAACCGCCAAGGTTGCCCCGCAGGCTGCAGAAGCCATTAAAGCCGATTTCGGAAAGGCAATCGAGAACTTCCCCGGCAAAAGCGAACAGTGGCTGATGGTTGCCATTGCAGACGGCATTCCCATGTGGATGCGCGGCGACAACTCCGCTGACACCGCCATGGTGGATGTGGAGCTGCTCGGCAGTGTCAATGCAAATGCAAGCAATAAAATGACCGCCGATGTGTGTGACATTCTCGAAAAGCACCTCGGTATCGCCCCTGACCGCGTGTACGTCAAATACACAGGCTATTCCGACTGGGGATGGAACGGAAATAATTTCTGATTTTAGGAAAAGAGGATATAAAAATGGCAAAAGTAATCACCTTCGGCGAGCTTATGCTTCGTCTGCAGCCTTATAATTATGAACGCTTTGTGCAGTGCGACCATGTGGAATTCACATTCGGCGGCGGCGAAGCCAATGTTGCGGTTTCCCTTGCAAACTACGGCATGGATGTCGCTTATGTTACCAAGCTTCCCACCCATGCAATCGGTCAGTCGGCAGTGAACAGCCTGCGTCGTTACGGCGTGGACACCACCAAAATCGTCCGTGGCGGCGACAGAGTGGGCATTTATTTCAACGAAAAAGGCGCTTCGCAGAGAGGCTCCGTCTGCATTTATGACAGGGCCGGCTCCGCAATTCAAAAAGCAAGTGCAGAAGATTTCGATTGGGATGCAATCTTCGACGGTGCAGAATGGTTCCACTTTACGGGTATCACCCCTGCTCTTGGTGAAAACCTTGTGGAAATCTGCAAAGAAGCTTGCATTGCCGCCAAAAAGAGAAACATCAGGATTTCCTGCGACCTGAACTACCGCGGCAAGCTGTGGACCCGTGAGCAGGCAAGAGCCGCCATGACCGAGCTTTGTCAGTATGTTGACGTTTGCATTTCCAACGAAGAGGATGCAAAGGACGTTTTCGGCATTGAAGCAGAAGCCACTGACATTTATGCAGGTGAAATCAACCGCGAGGGCTACAAGAGCGTTGCCCGTCAGCTTGCCGACAAGTTCGGCTTTGAGATGGTTGCCATTACACTTCGTGAAAGCCATTCCGCATTCGACAACGGCTGGAGCGCAATGCTCTACAACGTCAAGGATGACGAATATTGCTTCTCCAAGAAGTATGAGCTGCACATCATCGCCCGTGTCGGCGGCGGTGACAGCTTCGGCGGCGGACTCATTTATTCGCTCATGAACGGCAAGTCCACACAGGCAGCGGTTGAATTTGCAGTTGCAGCAAGCGCACTCAAGCATTCCATCGAGGGCGACTACAACATGGTCACCGTTGCAGAGGTTGAAAAGCTGGCCGGCGGCGACGGCTCAGGCAGAATTCAGAGATAACAGCAAAACCCCCGCACAGGGGGTTTTTGTAAATCTTAATTTATCTGTATTCAGAAAGGTATTTTTTTATGAACACTGAAAAAACAAAGCCTGCACGCGGCTCAGGTGTGCAGCCTGACCACATCATGCTCTCCATCAACGGGGATGCACGCCATACCATGACTGTGACATGGAGAAACTCCACCGATGTAACAACAGGCTATTGTCTTTACAAAGAAAACGGCACCGACGAGTGGCTTCGCTGCGATGCCGAAAGCCATATTTTTGAAAGTGACATTGATGAAAGCCGCATTTTCTCGGCTCATATTCCAAACCTGCAGGCAGGTACAAAATATACATACACCTGCGGCAGTGACATGCACCGCAGCAAGGAATTCACCTTTGAAACCGAGCCCGAGGCTTGCACAAAATTCAGCTTTGTCTGTGTTTCCGACCAGCAGTGCGGTCATCCGTTCATGACTCCCGACTATTCGCGCTTCCATAACTTCTTAAAGGATGTGCTTGCAAAGCACCCCGAGGTGCGTTTTATTTACACGGGCGGTGACAACACCGACTGCGGTCAGCACGAGCAGCAGTGGAACGGTCTGTTCAGCGGTCTTGCAGGCATTGCAGAGAGCATTCCGTTTATGATGACCATGGGCAACCACGATAACCGCGGCTTCCGTTTTTACCGTGAGCACAATTCCGAGGGCAGATTCTATGCCGAGCCTGCCACCTTCTTCAACACACAGTTCAAGGGTGCTTATGCCTGCAACGGTCCCGAAGGGTGGACTCCCGAAAACTACACCTTTGACTACGGCAACTGCCATTTCACCGTGTACGGTGTCAACGAGCCCGTGCTTGTTAACGAATGGTCTGCAAAGGACCTTACTGCCTGCGACAAGACATGGAAAATCGCATCCTACCACTTCCCTATCTGCTATTCCATCCCCGAGGGCAGCAACTATGATGCATACCCGATGATGATGCAGTGTATGGAAATGAATGACCTGATGTTCTCGGGCCACGAGCACAACTTTGCCCGTTCCTTCCCCAGAAAAAATGAGCAGTTGTTTGACCGTCCGTCACAGGGCACTGTTCACTACACCCTCGGCAATGCAAACGGGCATCCGCCGGGAAGCCGTTCCATTCCGAAAGTGTGGCACTGTGCGTTCAATCCGCAGGAGGAATACCGTTATTTCTATACCGTTGTGGATGTAGACGGAAACAAGATGACCCTGACCTCTTATTTTGATGACGGCAGAATTGTCGATCAGTGCACCATTGATAAAGACAAGGACGAAATTCGTCCCTATGCGGTAGCACCTGTCTATTCACAGACAAGAATGATGTACAAGGGAGCAGAGCCCGGTCTTGCTGCCTGCCAGACACCGCCTGAAAACAAGGACGGTATATGGTTCATTCCTGCATCCGTGCTTTCGCATTACATCGGCGCAGATGTCAGCACTGCCAAAGGAGAAATCAGCATCTCAATGTACGGCACAATGGCCACCTTCACCGAAAACAGCAGCAAATGCACCGTCAACGGCGAAGAAAAAGAAATGTCCGCCACCGTTTACAGAGGCAGACGCGAGCAGCTGTATGTTCCCGTGGATGATTTCTGCAAGGCATTCGACATGAAATGGTGCTACGCAGAGCGCAATAATTTTATTTCCATCGAAAAAGAAAGCGAGGACAAGCCTGTCCCCGCACAGCCGTAACAACAAAAGAGGTCAACCTGTTTTTCACAAGTTGACCTCTTTATTTTTCATACAGCATCTGCAATCAGCTTGCCTTTTTCATAAAGTGTTTCGGGTGCAATGTCAATATCGCCGTCATTCCACACAGGCACACCATAATCGATGTAGACGGTTGCAAAGGCTGCAGGATCCTGCAAGCATTGAAAAGCAGGTTGTGTCAAAAGCGGTTTGCAATCGAATATTTTAACCTCGCCCGTGCTGAAACGAAGCCATAATTTATAATCATCCATCGCACGCACACCAAATACCTTCAGCAGCGGCTTCGGATCGCCTGCATAAACAATATCGCCGATAATATACATAAAAATCCCCCTTATCTCAAAGGTTCAATTTTGCCGAACGGAACACCTTTTATGGCATTGTTCCATGCGGCATACAATTCATCTTCATGGATCGTTGCCCATGCCTGCACAAGACGCAACTGTTTCACGGGAAGCGAGCCTGCCAACAGTTCTCCGTCAATGCCCACGGACGCTTCATATTCCGCAAAATAGACATGAAAATGCGGTTTGTGATGCTGACTGTTGTCATTGAAAATCATTTTTATGATGATGTTATAAAATCTGCACAATTCAGGCATTGTCGCCACCTCCGTATTTATTATACCACTTTTTTATGTGCTGTGCAACCACTATATGAAGTGAAAAAAAAGGAACTGTCAAACAAAACAGCTCCTTTTGATTTCGTTATTCTTTTGCGACAAGTGCAAGTGCGTCTTCAATGGTTGCAGGCAGATTTTCTTCGCCGAGCTTTGCGAGGAATCCTGCTTTTTCCATAACCTTTTTCGGATGTGCATTGACATGCGACAGCATCAGGCGCACATTCTTCTGTCTGCATTCCGCAAGAAGATCCTCAAGCACCTTCATGGCACTCGCATCGACAGTTGCAACATCACCCATGCGGATAATGAGGGTACGGGTGTCTTCATCCGTCACAAAGCCGTTCATCTTGTCTGTTGCGGCAAAGAACAGCGGTCCGTGAATTTCATAAACCGTTGTGTGCTCGGGAATCTGCATAGCCTTGTCATTTTCGCATTCCTCTTTTGCGTTCCAACGGCGCACATGGGTAACATCACTCATGCGTTTCATGAACAGAACAACAGCAAGCACAAGACCGACTGCAATAGCAACCACAAGGTCAAACACAACCGTCAGCACAAAGGTGAGCACCATAACAAGAATATCACTCTTGGGGGAACGACGGCAGATGTGAATAAAGTGCTTGTATTCGCTCATGTTGTAGGCAACCATAAACAGAATGGCAGCAATAACAGGCATGGGAATCATTTTGGCAACAGGCATAAGCACCAACAGGAACATGAGCAGCACAACCGCATGCACAATGCCGCTTATGGGGCTTCTGCCACCGTTTTTGACATTGGCGGCCGTACGGGCAATGGCACCCGTTGCAGGAATGCCGCCGAACAACCCTGAGCAGATATTACCGATACCCTGCGCAATGAGCTCGGTGTTGGAGTTGTGTCTGTCACCGATCATGCCGTCGGATACCACACAGGACAAAAGCGATTCAATGGCAGCAAGCACCGCAATGGTGAAAGCATCGGGCAGCACGGCAACAATGGTGTCGAAGCTGAAGGACGGCAGCGAGGGCTTCGGGAAGCCTGCCGAAAGATCGGGATAGAGTGTACCGATGGTGTTGACCTCAAGGGACGTAAACTGCACCAGCACAATACCGACAATGACCGCAATGATAGAGGGCGGAATTTTGCCGATGACTGCACCTGCCTTGCCGGGAATTTTTTTGCCGAGCATAGGCCACACAATAAGAATCGCCATGGCAATACCGCCCACAAGAAGAGCCTGCCAATGAAAGGTGCCGATGGAATGAATAATGGCCTCCAGCTTTTCGGCTGTTTCAATGGCGTTGGTACCGGGCGCAAAGGTAAGACCAAGGAAATCCTTGACCTGACCGATTGCAATGGTGACGGCAATGCCTGCGGTGAAGCCCGTGGTGATGGTCATGGGAATATACTTGATCAGTGAGCCCAGACGGAACACACCCAGCAGAATCAGGATGATACCTGCCAGAATGGTGGCAAGCACAAGACCCGAAATGCCCTGTGTTGCAACAACACCTGCAACGATGGTTGCAAAGGCTGCCGTGGGACCTGAAATATTGACACGGCTGCCACCGAAAAAGGCAATGAAGAAGCCTGCGATGATGGCGGTATACAAGCCCTGCTCGGGGGAAACGCCCGATGCAATGGCAAGAGCAATGGACAGGGGCAAAGCTATGATTGCAACAATGACACCTGCCACAATGTCATTGACAATCTGACCCTTGCCGTAGTTTTTCAGACAAGTAAAAAGCTTTGGTTGAAATGTTTTCATAAAATTCACCGTTTTCTTTATGTAAATATAAATAAATCGCACACAGTATACTGCAACAAAAAGACGAGGTCAAGAATTTTTTAACATTTTTTATGACATTTTTAACAAATATCAGACTTTATTTTTGTAAAGAACGCTTATTTTTATTTGTATCAGCCATGCTGTGCGACACACACGGTCTTCCGTTTTTTCAAAGCAATATTTCTTGCCATGGATAAGAAAATGTGATACAATGCAAACAGGTGATTTTATGAGTATCAAAAATTATACTGTTTTTGATGTAGAAACGGCAAACCGACAACGCGAAAGCGTTTGCTCCATCGGCATTGTCCGTGTGGAAAACAGCAAAATCGTTTTCAAAAAAGAATATCTGATTGACCCCGAATGTCCGTTTTGTGCAGACAACATTGCCATTCACGGCATTTGGCCGTCGATGGTGCAGAACGCACCGAGCTTCGGTCAACTGTGGGGTGAAATACAGCCGTACTTTGCGGACTGCATTCTTGTGGCACACGGTGCAAAAGGAATGGATCTCGGTGCGCTCGTAAAATCACAGATGCGGTATCATATCCCGACACAGCCGCTGCAATATGTGTGCACGCTTGAGCTTGCAAAAAAGCTGCTGACAAGGGCGGAATATCCGTCTTTCCGACTCAATAATCTGTGTGCACAGCTCGGTGTTCCGCTTGAGCATCACCACAATGCACTTGATGATGCACTCGCGTGTCAGGGCTTACTCGATTATTTCAACCGCGAATATCCGCAGTTCGTGGTTCCGACCATATATGAATTCAAAGAAAAAAAGAAAAAGAAAACCCTGCAAACCTCATTGTTTTGATTACATAAAGAAGGAGTGTTTTTCATGTTTGCAAAAAGACAGGTACATCTTGATTTTCACACCAACGGTACACTGCCCGTCGGACATAAATTTTCAGAGGAGCAGTTTATCGAAGCGCTGAAGGTCGGTCATGTCAACTCCATTACCGTGTTCTCCAAGTGCCATCACGGCTGGTCCTACCACCCCACCAAGGTCAACGAAATGCATCCCACCCTGCAGTTTGACCTGCTCGGTGCACAGCTCGAGGCATGCAAAAAGGCAGGTGTGCGTGCTCCTGTCTATATTTCGGCAGGCTATGACGAAAAGGAATTCGACAAGCATCCCGAATGGCGCTTCCATGTTTCTGCTGACCCTGCCCGTTCACAGGAATACATGGACGAGGTGCATTTTCATCTGCTTTGCTTCAACACAAGCTATCTTGATTTTCTGTGTGAACAGATTGAAGAGGTCATGCAGATGTATAACCCCTGCGGTATCTTCCTTGACATTGTCGGCTCCCGCTTCTGCTATTGCGACAAGTGCAAGGCGGATATGATTGCAGCAGGTCTGGATATTACCAAATACGATGACCGTCAGCAGTTCTCCGATCAGGTGCTCAGACATTACATCGAAAGAACCAATGCTGCCGTGCGCAAATACAGCGACACCGCCACCATTTTCCACAACGGCGGCCACATTTACAAGGGCAACTACGAATTCATGGAATGCAACACCCACCTTGAGCTCGAAAGTCTGCCCACAGGCGGCTGGGGCTATGACCACTTCCCGCTGTCTGCAGCCTATGTTCGTTCCCTCAAGAATACCGAATTCCTCGGTATGACGGGAAAATTCCATCACAGCTGGGGCGAATTCGGCGGCTTCAAGCATCCCAATGCGCTCATTTATGAAACCGCCTTGAGTGTTGCCAACGGTGCAGGCTGCTCGATTGGTGACCAGATGCACCCCTCGGGCGAAATGAACATGGCAACCTACAAGCTCATCGGCGCAGGCTATGCAAGGGTGGAAGCAAAAGAGCCGTGGCTGGAGGGTGCAGTCAACCTTGCCGACATTGCCGTGCTCAGCGAAGAATCTGTTACCTTCAACCGCAATGCAAAGGCAGATATCGGTGCAAACCGTATGCTGCTTGAAAATCATTGCCTTTATAATTTCATCGATACCACCATGGACTTCTCGGCTTATAAGCTGCTCATTCTGCCCGATGTCGGCGGTCTTGACGATGCGTTCATTGCCAGGGTGCAGGACTTTGTTGCCAAGGGCGGCAAGGTGATTGCAAGTGCCGCTGCTCCCGTCAGGGACGGCAAATTCTTCCTTGATTTCGGCGCAGCATATGAAGGTAAGTGCGAATTCGAGCCGACCTATCTTGTGCCGCACTACGAAACCGTCAACGGCAACACGCAGTATGTCATGCGCTGTCAGCTGCACAACGCAGCCCTGACTGACGGCACCGTGGTCGCATCCGCACAGATGCCTTATTTCAACCGTACCATTGAGCATTTCTGCTCGCACGCACACGCCCCCAACAATGCTGAAACCGAAACACCTGCTGCTTTCATCAAGGGCAATGTTGCCTACATCGGCTGGAATCTGTTCACCGCTTATGCACAGCATGGTCATCTTTGCTTCAAGGAATTGTTCTCACAGGTTCTGAACACCCTGATGGGTGACACATTCACCGTCCGTGTTTCCTTGCCGGACAGAGCCGTTGTGACCTATACCGGGCAGACCGAACACAACCGCAAAATACTGCATCTGCTGTTTGCGCACACAACAGTCCGCGGCACCAACACAGAGGTCATTGAGGACACCGTACCGCTTTATAATGTAAAATGCGTTGTAAAATGCGACCAAAAGCCGACTTCTGTTACCCTGCAGCCCGAAAACAAGCTTATTGACTTTGCATACGAAAACAACAGAATTGAATTCACCGTTCCCGAGGTCAATATCCATCAGATGATTGAAATTTGCGAAAAGTAAGCTGATGAAGGGGTAATTTCTATGAAAAAACTTCTTTGCGCTGTTGTGTCTTTTGTTCTGTTGATTTGCAGCTGCATTCCTGCATTTGCAGGTGTTCTTCCCACCACATGGGCAGCCACAGACGGACTCGGAAGAACACTTTCCGACAACACAGCTGTCGGTGATGCGCGCACAGACCGCTATGTCGGTATGTTTTATTGGATCTGGCATTATCCTTGGGTCAATGACACCGAGCCCGTCACCACGGGCAGTGTGCTGGATGCGTACCCTGAAGCAGTAAATGATTTCAACCACCCTGCATGGAACAACACCTACTCGGGCAGACCCTATTTCTGGGGTGAGCCGCTGTTCGGATTTTACACCAACACCGACGAATATGTTTTGCGTAAGCATGCTGAGCTGTTGGCAGATGCCGATATTGATGCGGTGTTCTTTGATGCAACCAATGCAACACAGGTGTTCCCCGACGGCTACGAAGCCCTGCTTCGTGTGTGGACAGAAGCAAAAGCACAGGGTGTGGATGTGCCGCAGATTGTTTTCATTCTCAATTTCGGCGGTGCAGACGAAGCACGCACGCAGCTCATTGACCTTTACACAAACCTTTATTCCACGGGCAGATATGACGATATGTTCTTTCAGTGGGACGGCAAGCCCCTTGTGATGGCGGATGTGCAGTGCCTGAAGCTGACCGAAAAAACCGACCGTGAAATCTATAATTATTTCACCTTCCGCGACAACGAGGCAACTTATTTTGCCGAGGACACAAGCAGAATGAAGGACACATGGGGCTGGTGCTCGGATTATCCGCAGACCCTGTTCGGCAAAGCGGTCGGCGGCAAGATTGAGCAGATTTGTGTTTCTGTTGCACAGAATGCAAACGAAAACGGACTTGCTGCCATGAACAGCCCCGAAGGTACGGTGCAGGGCAGAGCCTTCACCGACGGTTCTTTTTCATACTCGTATGTGTACGGCGGTGAGGAAATCACTGTGAACAGCAGCACGGAAAATGCTTATTTATATGGTCTTAACTTCCAGCAGCAATGGGATTATGCAATTGAAAAGGATCCCGAGCTGATTTTTGTGACAGGCTTCAACGAATGGATCGCAGGTCGATTTGACGAGTGGTGCGGTACCGAAAACGCATTTCCCGATCAGTTCAGCCCCGAATACAGCCGTGACATTGAGCCGTCCCGAGGAGAGCTCAAGGACCATTTCTACTATCAGCTTGTTGAAAATGTGCGTCGCTTCAAGGGTGCCGCCCCCGCACCCGCAGCAGATGCCGAAAAAACAATCGACATTCACGGTGACACCGCACAGTGGGATTCCGTTTTCCCCGAATACAATCACTATGAGGGCGGCAAAAACCGTGACAGTGTCGGCTGGGCAGGCTATTATTACACAAATGACACCTTCCGCAATGACATTGTGCAGGCAAAGGTGGCTTATGATGAAAAAAATATTTATTTCTATGTCCGCACCGCAGAAAATCTGACACCCGAAACCGACCCCGACTGGATGCGCCTGCTGATCGACACCGACACAACGGGACTTACTCCCAACCTGGAGGGCTTTGAGTTTGTACTCAACCGCGAAAATCCCAAGGACGGAAAGGCAAGCCTTGAAGCCGCTGACGGCATGAACTTCACAAAGGTCTGCGACGCGGATTACAGCGTGCAGGGCGATGTTCTGCAGGTTGCAATTCCTTGTGCAGCGCTCGGCCTGACCGGTGAAACGGTAAAATTCAACTTCAAATGGTCAGACAATCTGCAGGGCAGTGATGCACTTGCCTTCTATGAAAACGGTGACTGTGCCCCCGGCGGTCGATTCACCTTTGTGTTTGACAGCAGTGCAACCGCACACGATGACGAAAACAATACAACCGAAAACAATACTCTGTGGCAGAGAATTGCAGAATGGCTTTCCGCCTTCCGGGCATCCTGCCGTCAGTTCTTCAACTATTTATTCAGATAACAAATGGAATTCTTAAAAAAACATATCAAAAAAATCATCATTGCCGTAACAGGCATAGCCATCCTGACAGCAGGCATTGCGTATAAGCAGGAATTTTTCCTGATGATTCCGCTGTTTGTTTCGCTGTTTGTAATGTCCTTTCAGTCGGAAGCCAACCGACTGGGGCCCCTGCTGGGCGGCATCAATTCACTTATTTACACTGCCGCCTACCTTTATATGGGTATTTATCTTTCGGCAGCAAGTGCCGTCTTGTTCAGCTTCCCCTTCCAGATTGTGACCTTTATCCGCTGGAGCAAAAATGCCTACAAAAAGACGGTTGTTTTCAAAAAAATGACAACTCGTGCACGTGTGCTGGGCACCGTCGGTTTTTTTGCGGCATGGGCTGTGCTGATTGTTGTATTCAGTTATCTCGATGCAACATTTGAGCAGTTCAATTATGACTATGTTGTGCTCGACAGTGCGCAGTTCCTGCTGGGTCTTGCCGTGCAGCTGCTGACGATGCTCGCCTATATTGAATACACATATCTTTGGCTCGTGCAGGTGATTGTGGGGCTGTTCCTGAACATACAGATGATTATCATCGACCCCGCACAGACCACCTATTTTATTTACGGAATCTATGCCACCTACTGTGTGATATTGGCATTCATCAACGTGCAGAAATTCTACAAGGAGCAACAGCTCGTTAAAAACTGAAGCTTCCCAACAAAAAACCGCCCTCGGATGAGAGCGGTTCTTTTTATGTGGTATAAATGCTTACAGCTTCATGGCAACATCCCATGCGCCCCAGATAACGGTACGCAGGTTGCCGACCTGTGCAGCATCACCGATGACATGCACATGCTTTGCCTTTTCGGCAATGGGAGTGGGAACATAACCGACGGACATGATGACATTGTCACAAGCAATGTCAAATGCTTTGCCGTCCTTATCCTTAACAGTAACCTTGCCGTCTGCAATTTCAGTGACACCGGTTTCAAGGTGTACGGGCACCTTGTTGGTCTTGAAGAAGTCACGCAGGAAGCTGGTGTTTGCAAGGCAGATACCGGGTGTGACAATCAGGTCATCCATCATTTCGATGATGGTGGGCTTTTTGCCCTGCAGATACAGCTCGTATGCGATTTCGCAGCCGGTCAAGCCACCGCCGATAACAACAACGTTTTCACCAACGGTCTTGTTGCCGAGCAGGAAGTCAACAGCCTCGATTGCCTTGTCTGCGCCCTTGACAGGAATCTTTCTTGCCTTGGAGCCGGTTGCAATGATAACTTCGTCAGCCTGCAGGTTTTCGATGTTCTTGATTTCAGTGTTCAGATGAACACAGATGGAATCGTACTTCTTGATTTCACGGTTGTACCATGCAATCAGGTCACGGTCCTTTTCCTTGTAAGAGGGAGCTGCAGCAGCAATGAAAACACCGCCGAGCTTGACCCTCTTTTCATACAGCTCAACCTTGTGGCCGCGCTTTGCGCAAACGATGGCTGCTTCCATACCGCCGATACCGCCGCCGACAACAGCGATTCTCTTGGACTTCTTGGCAGGAACGAGCTTATATTTCTTGGACTGCATGGTCTGGGGAGTCAGTGCACAACGTGCCAGACCCATGGTATCCTTGAGGTCCTGGGTGTTTGCATGACCCTTGGAGGAGGAGAAGTTGAAGCAGCCTGCGTGGCAGCAGATACAAGGCTTGATTTCTTCGACTCTGTCCTCAATGAGCTTGGTGATCCATTCGGGGTCGGTCAGGAACTGACGGGCAACGCCGACACCGTCGATTCTGCCGCCTGCAATGGCTTGGGCAGCAACATCGGGTTCCATACGGCCTGCGCAGACAACGGGAATGTCAACAAAGTTCTTGATGTGTGCAACGTCCTCGAGGTTGCAGTTCTGGGGCATATACATGGGGGGATGTGCCCAGTACCAGGAGTCATATGTACCGTTGTCGGCATTGAGCATGTCATAGCCTGCATCCTGCAGATACTTGGCAGCCTTTTCGGATTCAGCCATGTTTCTGCCAACCTCGGTGTATTCTTCACCGGGCATTGCGCCTTCGCAGAAGCCCTTCATCTTGGATTCAACGGAATAACGCAGGGAAACGGGATAATCGTTGCCGCATTCAGCCTTGATAGCCTTGACGATTTCAGCAGCAAAGCGATATCTGTTTTCAAAGGATCCGCCGTATTCATCGGTGCGCTTGTTGAAGAATTCGATTGCAAACTGGTCAAGCAGGTAGCCTTCATGAACAGCATGCACTTCAACACCGTCAACGCCTGCATCACGGCAGAGCTTTGCGGTCTTTGCGAATGCTTCAATGATTTCGTGAATCTGCTCCTTGGTCATTTCGGGGCAGATGATATCGTGAGCCCAACGGGACTTCTGCGGGCTGGGAGATGCCAGCTCGTGGTTGGTGTCAATGATGGGCTTGATGAGTGCGCGGGTGAATTTATTTTTGTGCAGAGGAGCAATCAGCTCGGTGATAGCCCAGCTTCTGCCCATACCGGCGGTCAGCTGAATGAACAGCTTTGCACCTGTCTTATGGATTTCATCCATGAATTCCTTGAGTTCTTCGAACATCTTGGGGTTCTGCCACAGCCACTTGCCCCAGAAGGTATCACGCAGGGGAGCAATGCCGGGGATGATAAGACCGACATTGTTTTTTGCTCTTTCAATGAAAAGCTTTGCAGCTTCCTTGTCGAAATGGCACCCGCCGAGTTCAAACCAACCGAACAGCGAGGTGCCGCCCATGGGGCACATGACGATGCGGTTTTTGATCACCACATTGCCGACCTTCCACGGGGTAAATAAAGCTTCATATTTCTGATCCATAGATGATCCTCGCTTTCTTGGTGGGCATATTCTATCAATTTAAAGTGTAGCATGGTGTAAAGAAAATGTCAATTTCTGCCGGAAGACAAAAAGGACGCGCTGCATGATGCAGCGCGTCGGGAAAACGATTATTCACAAGTCTCCACGCAGAAGCCTTTGTGACCGCAGCCGGGGCAGGTGAGCTTCCGGGTGTTGGGGGTGTGGTTGGCCCAGAAAGCCTCCCAAAACCGTGGCCGGAACACCTGATGGCACTTGGGGCAGAGATAGGATACGCTCCGAAAATAATAGCGGGAGAGCCAGATGGCATAGAGGATCATCAGCGGTGCAAACACGGCGAAA
>JAZOWJ010000112.1:0-9419 GCA_045659125.1 Acutalibacteraceae bacterium | reverse complement strand
TAAAAATAAATAAAAATCAAGAGAAAATATAAAAATATTTATAAAAATTTTAAAATAAATAAAATATTTATATACTATTTATATAATATAAGGTCAATTTTTGCCGCTGCGAATGGCTTTCAGCTTTTCTTCCATCTCCCTGATGGAGTCAATGTCGCCCTCGGAGGCTGCAACACTGGCTTGCTTTCTGCGGGTGAGAAGCTCGGCATACATCATTTCCTTCTTTTTGCCGTGCAGATCATAGAACAGCATGGGGACAATGCCCAGGGAGCTTGTGATGGCGGGAATGATGGTGAACATGGCAAACAGCCAGAATTTGACCTTGTCGGGCTGCTCGGTGCCTGCGGTGTAGGCATTCTGGTCGTAGCCGACAATCTTTTTGAGGGCTGTGGTCACAACGCCGCTGACGGATGCCGACACCTTGTAGGCAAGTCCCTTTGCAACGCTGGTCATGGCCTCGGTGCGATAGCCGTTCTTCCATTCGCAATAGTCCATGGATTCGTTGTAAAGCTCGGTGCCGATAACACTCATCAGCCCGTAGAACACAGTCCAGATGAGCTCCCAGAGAGCCATGGCGAAGAACATCGGCAGCTTTTTCTGATAGAAGCCGCCTGCATAGGTTTTGCGATTCATGCCGATGCAGCCGAACAGGAACACGAAAACATGCAGGAAGTTGCCGATGTTGCGGCTGACAATATACAGAAAACGGCTGGAGAATCTTCTTCTGAACCACGGAACAAACGAGTAGGAAACGGGGGACAGCGGTGCTGCAGGAATGCCTGCCACCAGGGTCATGGAGGCAAAGTGCAGAACGTCTATGTAGTAGTCGGATTTGCTGCCCGAAATGCCGAAGCCTGCCAGGAAGTCAGAAAGTGTCATCAGCAGCACGGGCTTGTTGTTTGCAATGGAACGAAGGGAATCCGGAATGCTCGGTGTTTTCACCGATTGCATAACACGCTCCCTGGAGTTCATAAAGAACCAGAATGACATGGCCGAAGAAATAATCGTGGTTGCCGCACCCATGCCGACAAAGGCTCCGCGCAGCTGCTTTTCGATGGTAGCAGCGGATTTGAGTGCCTTGTTGTCGATCACATCCAGAAGAATCGTCATGGCATGCTCGGGGAGCTTTTCACCGAAGAAGCCCGAAGCGAAGTTTGCCATTGTGATGAGCCTTGTTCTGTCCACGGGATGTGGGGTGATAACGGCCAGCATGCCTGTTCTTGCTATTGACTGGAAGGTGCCAACGCCTTCACGCATGATTTCGAGTGCAAGGTAGAAGGCGAATTTGCTGACGGACATGGCATTCTGCCCTGCAAACAGATAGGGCATGAACCAATAAAGCAGGGTTGCAATGCAACCGGGAATGGCAAGCCCCAGCAGATAGGGACGGAATTTGCCCCAACGGGTACGGGTTTTTTCTACGATGGCGGCTGTGAAAATATCGTTGACGATATCCCACACACTGTTGATGGATTTTGCAATGGTCTGATAGCCGAGGTCGATTTTTACAATGTTGGTAATGAATCGGGTGGAATAGGTGTTGATGTTCAGGCTCTGTGCTGCATCCCACAGTACGAAGCCGGCGGTTTCCTTGCTGCCGACATATCGTCTGTTCTGATACACATAACCGAGCTGCTCATCGGTGTAGGTCTGCACATTGGTTTGCTGTTCAGCCAAGATGAAGCCCCCTTTTTTTAAATGTAAATATATCATAGCATACAGGAATTCTTTTTGCAACACACTTTCAATAAAGAATAAATTGACACCTTTTTCACTTCATGGTAATATGTATATATCTATATTTTTTCAGAGGAGAAAAATAATGAGAAAAAACACATTGCATTTCGGCTCATTCAAGCAGTACGACAAAACCTTCCTGACCGCCGAGCAGGGACTCAACCTTGAAAATATCAGCGGTGTTGCGTTTGACGGCGACACGCTTTACATTGTGTCAGACAACACCGTATTCACATACGAAAACAGTCAGCTCAAAAAAACTGCCTTCAAAGCAGACAAGCTTTTCAGCCGCAAGGGTCATCTGTTTGCTGTTCTCGGCAACACGCTGGGTGAAATGAAGAACGGCACCATTGAAAAGGTTGCTGACTTTTTTGCACCCGTTACCGACATTTCCTTTGGTCTTGACGGCTCACAGTGGGTGCTCACTGAAGACGCGCTGTATCTTTCGCAGGACGGGGACTTCACCCGTATTGTGCATGTGCCCGACAATGCCGTCTGCCTTGCTGCGCTCGACAACAAGGCTCGCTTCGCCGAAACCGTTTATATCGGCTGCACCGAGGAGGGGCTTCTTTCCATGAAGGGCAAGCGCCGTCACTGGGCCGAGCTGCTGCCCGATATTACGGGTGCTCTCAGCCGCAAAATCAACTGCCTTGCCATCGACGGGCTGGGACATCTGTGGGTAGGCTCGGATGAGGGGCTTAACATTTATGACGGCAGAAATTACTGGTTCAACGGAAATGATTTCTATTCCGTGCCCGACGGACAAATCAATGATATGTGCTTCACCTCCGACGGCAAAAAGTATTTTGCCACCAACACGGGGCTTATTACCCTCATTGAAGGTAAAATTTCTTATTATTCCTTCGGAGCATGGCTGCTGCATCCCACGGTTACAAGGCTTGCCGTGTCCGAAAACGGTGTCATTGCTGCTGTCACACCGCGCGGCATCAGCCTGATTACACCTGTTTACATGACCCTTGCCGAAAAGGCAGCCCATTATGATGCACTGGCCGATAAATATTATTGCCGCAATGAGGGCTACATGGTTTGTCGCAGCCTTCGCAAATATGGTGATATGGAATCGGGCAGGCTGCTCAATTCCGATAATGACGGTCTGTTCACGGGACTTTACTGTGCAAGCCAGTGCTTCCGTTATGCTGTCACAGGTGACGAGCAGGCAAAAATCAATGCAAAGCGCGCCGTGGAGGCTATGATCAAGCTGACACAGGTTACAGGCAAAAAGGGCTTCACCGCCCGTGCAACCCGTTATTCGCACGAAGAAAACTTCGGCACAGGCAACCGTGAGGAATGGCATATCTGCAAGGACAACCCCGATTGCGAATGGCTCGGCGAAACCTCGAGCGATGAAATGACGGGACATTATTTCGGCTACGGCATTTATTTTGATCTTGTTGCCGACGAAGAAGAAAAGAGGAATATTGCCGATGTTGTCAAGACCATCACCGACCATATTCTTGAAAATAATTTCCACCTTTGCGATGTGGACGGTGTGCCCACCACATGGGCAAACTGGGAGCCTGATCTGCTCAACAACGATGACCGCTGGTACTATGAAAAGGGCACAAATTCGCTCGAGATTCTGTCCTTCCTCAAAACGACCTACCATGTCACGGGCGAAGAAAAATACAATGATGTTTACAAAATGCTCATCAATAAGCACCACTATGCCATGAATTGCATGCAGTATAAGTGCGAGGACGGTCATGTGGCACACATCGATGACCAGCTTGACTTTACAAACATCTATCCGCTGCTTGTTTATACTGAAAATGAAGCTGAAAAGGAAATCTACAAGATGGGTCTTACCCATCACTGGCAGTATGAGCGCACCGAGCGTTCTCCCTATTTCAACATCGTTTACGGTGCACTCACCGACAACTCCTGCGATATTGAAAATGCCGCCAAGAGCCTGTCGGAAATGAATCTTGACCTTGTGCGCTGGCCTGTGTTCAACTCCTACCGCAAGGACATCGTGTGGGACACCGAGCAGGAGCCCATGGGCATCCCTGCACAGTTGAAGTATCCTGTGGAATTCGGCTCACGCGTGCTGGTGCATTATGACGGAAATCCGTTCGTCTGTGATGCAGGTGCTGAAGAATTTGTGAACATCAACACCAAGGATGTCAATCGCACCCTGACCCTGCCTGCCACGGGCGCAGACGGCATGGAGGCCATGCAGCCCTATGTGTTCCTGCTTCCCTATTGGATGGGAAGATACTACGGCCTGCTGGGAGATTGATAATTTTAACCTTTTGGGGGAGCGCTTATGAAGAAGCCTACCGTGTACACCGTTGCCACAGCGCATCTGGATACCTCATGGCTGTGGCCGCTTGAAAAAAGCATTACCGAATATCTGCCCGACACACTCGAAAAGAATTTCAGCCTGTTGGAGCAATTTCCGCATTACAAATTCAACTTCGAGGGCAGCTATCGTTATGAGCTGATCAAGGAATATTATCCAGAAGTCTACGAAAAGCTCAGAAAATACATCGCCGAGGGTCGATGGCATCCTGCAGGGGCCTGCTATGAAAACGGAGATGTGAACATCCCGTCCCCTGAGGCGCTGCTTCGTAACATTCTTTACGGCAATTCCTTTTTTGAAAAGGAATTCGGCATTCGCAGCAACGATATTTTCCTGCCCGACTGCTTCGGCTTCGGCAGAGCCTTGCCGTCGGTTGCCGCACATGCGGGGCTGACGGGCTTTTCCACCTGCAAGCTTGTTTGGGGCTGCTCTGTGGATGCGCCGTTTGAAATCGGAAGATGGGCAGGCATTGACGAGGGCAGTGTGTGGGCCTCGCTTCGTCCGTATTCCTATACGAGTGTGCTCAAGGACCTGCGTAAGGACAAGCGGTATATTGAAAAGCTCGAAGCCGACCGCAAGAAAAACGGCATCAACTGCACCTTTGTGTATCACGGTATTGGCGACCGTGGCGGCTCACCGCATCCGTCATCGGTGAAGATGGCTGAAAAGGCGGTCTGCGAAAACAGTGCCAACGAAATGCAGGTGCTGTCTTCCACCACCAAGGAATTTTTCGATGACCTGGAAGCCCTGCCGACAGAGGTGAAAAACAATGTTCCCGTGTTCAACGGTGAATTTCTGCTCACCGCCCACGGCGCAGGCAGCTATACCTCACGCACCGTCACCAAGCGCTGGAACAAGCGCTGTGAGCTGCTTGCCGATGCGGCTGAACGTTTTGCAAGTGCCGCATTTGTCAACGGCCTTGCCGATTATCCGCAGGACACCCTTGATGCCGCATGGAAAAAGGTGATTGCCCATCATTTCCATGATGATATCACGGGCACATCCTTTGAAGAATGCTATCGCCGCAACCACAATGATTATGTGTTGGCATTACACACCTTTTCGGATGAATTCACTGCCGCCTGCAAGGCTCTTGTGCGCAATATGGACACCAGCTTTGTGCAGGGGACTGCTGTGGTGGTTGCCAACCCCGTGCAGACTGCTGAAAAACGAATTGAAGCCGTGCGTGTGAAACTGCAATCTGCTGCATCCTCCTTCTGCGTTTTCGATGCAAAGGGTAAAGAAGTCCCTGCGCAGACGGTTGTTGGCAATGGAAATGAACGCGAAGTCATTTTCCTTGCGGCACTCGGCTCGAATGCACTTGCTGTCTTTGATGTGCGTGAGGGGGCAAGCGAAGCCGTGTTCAATACGGCTCTTCGTGTGACCGAAAATGAGCTTGAAAACAAAAATCTGCTTGTTAAAATCGATGAGCACGGCGATATTTGTTCCGTTTTCAATAAAAAAATGAACCGCGAGCTGCTTAAAAAGCCCATCCGTACTGCCATTCTCAACGATGTGCACAGCTTCAAATGGCCTGCATGGGAGGTCGCTTATGACGATGTCAAGAGCGAGCCGTATATGTATGCTGACAAGCCTGTTGTCACCGTGCAGACGCAGGGGGATGTCCTGTGTGAGCTGAAAATTGAGCGCACGGCAGGCCTCAGCCGCTTTATGCAGATTCTCTCATTGGATGCCGAAAGCGAATTTTTGGCTGTTTATAATGAAACCGACTGGCGGGAGGAGGCATCGCTTCTTAAAACCGAATTCCCGCTTGCAAGTGAGAATGACCTTGCCGATTATGACATCGGTATGGGTGCAACGCGCCGACCCACCAACACAGAACGCTGCTATGAGGTCCCTGCGCAGAAATGGGCAGGCATTGCGGATGCAAAGGACGGCTTTGCAGTCGGTGTGTTCAGTGATTCAAGAACAGGCTGGGACAAGCCCGACCGCTCCACCCTGCGTCTGACCGCCGTGCATACCCCCATGGCAAACTACCGTTGGGAATGCTCGCAGCATTTGATGGATATCGGGCTGAATCGTTATTCCTATGCCGTCGCAGGCTCTGCAGATGGCACACAGGGCTTCACCGCCCTTGCAGACGGCTTTGCACAGCCCATGCATACGTTTGTAACGGATTGCCACGAGGGTAGTCTCGGTACTTCTTATGAATTTATTTCCGTCGATAATGATTTTGTGCGTATTTCTGCCGTCAAAAAAGAGCAGGACGGCAAGCGCCTGATCGTCCGTTTTGTTGAAACAGCAGGAAACCAGCAAAATGTTACCGCAACCTTTGCAAAGCCCGTGAAAAAGGCATTTGCCATGTACGGTGATGAACGCGAAAAGCAGGAAATTCCCGTCGCGGACGGCAAGCTGCAATTTGATATTCCGCACAATGCCCTCGCCACCTTTGCAATCGAATTCGACGAAGTACAAAGCACAAAAATCACACAAAAAACAGTGGCTCTGCCGTTCAATGCGGTTGGGTTTACCGCACACAACGAATGGCACAAGTCCACTCTTCCGGGTGGTGTGTCCGTACCCGTGGAGCTTGTTCCCGAAAATATATGCACGGGCGGTGTGCAGTACACTTTTGAAAAGGAAAACAAAAATGCACTCGTCTGCGATGGCGGTGTACTGCGTATTGCCCCCGATACAAAATGTGTGCATCTGCTTTTGACTTCGCTGAACGGCGACAAAACGGTGTATTTCGGTGTCGGGGACAAAAAAGTGCCCGTCCGTGTGCAGGATTGCTTTGAAAATGTCGGTAACTGGGACCTTGCAAGCCTGGGTGAAACAGGATTTATCAAGCCAAACGGTGCGGCGTATGTATTCAGCCATACCCATACCGCCGACGGAGATGCACCCGTGAAATATTTCAATCTGTTCCACGCCGCCATCCCCACCGACGGCAATTCAAAGCTCATCCTGCCCGATGATAAAGACATTGTCATTTTTGCCGCCACGGCAGAAGGATCCGACATTGCATTCACCAAGGGCGATGCTCATTTCGACAGTCTTGCAAAGCGCGATTTTGATTATCATTTTTCAAAATATGCCCGAAAGCATGCAACCCCGAACCGATTGGAGCGCCTTCTGAACCGCTTTATCGACAGCACACGCATCACGCATGTCAAGTTCGACGGATTTTACAACAAATATGCCATCAACGAAATTTATTTTATCCTGCGCCATGCCTGCGACAGCCTGACCTACAAGAAAAAGGCCGCCAAGCGCACGGCAGAACGAAAATAATGCAATAAATGCAATAAAAAACCCCACTCTTGCGAGTGGGATTTTTTTATTTACCATTCAATGGGACGGGTGAAGAAGAAGTTGATGTCTTCCTTTTCGGGAATCAGTGTGAAGGAGGAAATGCGGTGGATATTGTGTGCCTTGAGCGCATCATACAGCTTTTCGTTTTCCTGTCCGCGCATGGGATTTGCAAGGTTGTATTCACCGAGGAATTGATTGGCCTTGAAGAATTCCCAGCTTAAATTTGCGGTTTCCACATTGAACATCTGCTCGTCGGTGACATCAGCGGAAAGTGCGTTGTTCCACAGCTTGTCAAGCTTTACGATGATGTGCACGGGGTAGTAGCCCGACTGATAATGCCAGTCAAAGTCAAAGGAATGGGCGGTGGCAGCAATCTGTGCGGTCTGAATGTCAAGAATTTCCTTGATGATGGGTGCAGCAGCTTCACCATAGTAGGCATTCATGAAGTCCGTCATGTGATATTCCACGTCTGCATTGACGTCCCACATGAGCTTGCAGATGAGATAGTTGCGAAGCTCGTTGAAGGCTGCGCTGTGGCCGTCACCGCAGTTATAGACATAGCCTGTGATGCCGATGTCATACATATATTTCATGGTTTCCTGCATGGTGCCGAAGTTGGAATGGAACTGTGCGGAATACAGGAAGTTGATGGTGTAATCATAGATGTACTGACGCTTGGAGAGCTGCTTCCAGACCTTGAAATCCTCGGCAATCAGGGGTTCCTTTTCGCCGTAAAGATTCATGAAATCATCAAGCCCCGTATACTGCTCGTCGATTGCGCCGCATTCGGTCAGCGAATGGGAACGGCAGGCATGGTGCAGGCCGCAAAGCACGGGCACAACATTATCGTTGCAGCGAAGGGAGATATCCTTGGGCGGCTTTTCGGTTTCGAGGTAGGAATAGAAGGTGAAGGTGAAGTTCGGGTAATCATCGTCGAGCGCATCAGCGAATGCATTGGTGAAAAGAACGGTGGAAGCGGAAACGGCTCCGTATTTTTCATAAACAGCAAGGCAGCTTTCGCAACGGCAGTAGTTCTGATTGTCCTTCTGGCCGATGTGGATGTGGTCTGCGCCGTAGGTGCAGGTGTCGATGTATTTTCTTGCGTTTGCAACAGCCACCGCAAGCACCTCGGGATTGCTCAGGCAAACATGGTCAGTGGTGCGGGTTCCGTCCTCAAGCAAAGCAAAATATTCGGGATGCTCAGCAAACAGTGCATCGGGCACAAGGCGGTCAAGGGTAACGTCCCACAGAACAAAGGTCATTGCACCGCCGAATTCTTCAGCCTCATAATAGAAGCTGACGTTTGTTTTCATTTTTGCACGGTATGCATCGGATGTGCCGACACAGGCATTTCTGCGCACTGCAAACGAGGGCTCCACAAGGCGGTCGAGAGCCTTGTCGATCACAACATCGTCATTTTCGGGCACAACCTCGAGTGTCGGGGTGAACCAACGCACGCCGAGGTATTCTTCAAGGAAGGTGTAAACACCGTAGAGTGTTCCGCGGCTGTCCTCACCGAGAATGAAGAAGCTTTCGCCGTCACTTGTCAGCCAGAAGCCGTCCTCAAAAACAGCAGAAAGGTCTTTGTTGAGTGCTTCGGATGCGTCTGTGTTGCCGACATAAATTGCCTTTGCTCCGTCGGGAAGCTCGCTTTCGGTGACATAAGGCAGAGTGGCACCGCTGATTCTTGCAAGATAGGTCTGCAGCTCGCTGACAGCGGTCTGTATGCAGGCATCAGACTCGTCGGCGCTGACAATGTAATATTCGCTTTGTCCGTCTGCAACAAGATACATCGCCTCGTTCACAACGGGTGCTTCATAAGCATCTCCGCCGTAATTCACCGTATAATCAACGGGAATCAATCCGAAGGACAGCAGAACGACCTGAATAAAGCCGATAATCGCTTTGAAAAAAGAAGTCATAACAAAATCTCCTTTTTATTCTTTTTAATTATTATACCATTGCATTGCAGCGGATTCAAGGAATTTTTTTTTAAGAAAAAAGCCTGCCCTTTCGCAAGGTGCACTGCCCCAATTTGTACGGACAGCACAAAAAACACCCCTGAGGTAGAAATGATTAAGTT
>JAZOWJ010000111.1:0-5817 GCA_045659125.1 Acutalibacteraceae bacterium | reverse complement strand
CCGACAAGGACGAATGCATTGTTGTTGAAAGCACAAAGGACGGTTTACAGGTGCATTCAAACCTGTTTGGAGTGCTTACAAACAATCCTCCGTTTGCATGGCACATGATGAACATGAACAACTACCTGCATCTGCACAATGCAGGATCGGTTGATGCAAACAACAACGGCACGGCACACAATTACAGCCTTGGACTCGGTGCACTCGGTCTTCCCGGGGATTTTTCTTCCGCTTCTCGGTTTGTGAAAGCTGCTTTTGTAAAAAACAATTCCGTAAAATCCGAAGATGAAATGGAAAATGTAAGTCAGTTTTTTCATATTCTGTCAAGTGTTGCCATGCCGAAAGGATGTGTTAAAATGCCGAATGGTGAATATGAATTCACACTCTATTCATGCTGTTGTAATACGGATAAAGGAATTTTTTATTATAATACGTACTATGACAGCGCAATCAGAAGTGTCAACCTGCAGGATTATGACACATCGGATAACACAAAACTGATCATCATCGGAGAAAACAAATGAGGATAAAACGAAGAAAGACAAGAAAACCGCCGCTATCAAAAGCGGATAAATTTTTGTATGTACTGTTTGCTCTCGTTGTCTTATTGCTGACGACGGGTTTATTGTGTTTATACATCTTTCTGCTTGACCGGCTTGCTTTCTCCGACAAAAGTGTCATTGCGGTTGACAACGGATTATCGACTCTTTTCATTTTTCCGTTTCTGTTATTGTTTGGGATGATCGGAATCGTTTTGACAGACCTCGGCTACAGCAGGCGGGTACAATTATTCGGTTACAGCAAAAAAGAACAGCAAAAAATAAAGATACAATCAAAAGCTGTTCCGTTGTTAAGAAAAGGCGGTATCAAACAGTACCTCACAAGGAAATCCAAGCGGCAATACGCAAAGACACTTACATGTTTTATTGCTGCTTTATTGGGTATTACAATTCTTTTTTCAGGATTCGGCTTATTCAAAAGAACCGTACTGTATACAAACGATCAGATCATTTCTTACAATTCATTGAATCAACAAACCGATTCCGTGCATCTGCAAGATGCAGACAATGTTACTATTTCCGTTCAAAAAACCAGATCAGGTTTGCGCAGACAGCGCAGTCGCAGACGTTTTTACAATGTTCAGTTGCAGATTCAATACGGAGATGAAAAATTCACCATCAACCCCGGTGATTTCGATAATATGTCAACAGCGCAAGTGTTGGAATATATGTTACATATCAAAAGCTTTTTCACAGCCGACCAATGTACAATCCGCAACATTGAATACCTGGATAACCTGCAAGAACACAAAGACTACGACGAATCGGAAGTTGAACTGCTTTTAACTTTGTTTGAACAATAAAAAACCGCCTGTGTCGAACAGAAAATGTGTCGGCACAGGCTTCTGTTTTTATTCTTCTGTATGTGTGTTGGGTACAAGAACCTCGTTTTCTCTGAACAAAAGAGAAATACACCAGATACCTGCCAATGCAACAAGCGTAAAAATGATACGGCTTACAATGGCATCCTGACCGCCGAAGATCCAACCGACGATGTCAAACTGAAACAGACCGATCGAACCCCAGTTGATCGCACCGACAATGACTAAAATAAGTGCAATTCTGTCAATCATACTTTTCACTCTCCTTTTTCAGCTTTAGTGTTTGCAGAGAAAGGACGGAATATGCAAAAAAATTTTATAAATGTATTGTATATTTTCATTATTAGTGCTAAAATAAATTATTATTTATATAGGAGGCAAATTATGAATACTGTTAAAATCAACAACGGCAACACAAAAATGGTGGCACACCGCGGTGTAAGCGGAATTGAAAAAGAAAACACCAATGCCGCATTCATCGCTGCAGGCAACCGCAGTTATTTCGGCATTGAGACCGATGTGCACAAAACACTCGACGGAAAATATATCTGCTTCCATGATGACGATACTGCACGCGTTGCAATTGACAATATGGTGGTTGAACAGACCACCTTTGACACATTGCGTTCCCTGCAACTGACCGACCGCAACGGTGAAAGAGGAAGAATCGATCTCCGTATGCCCACACTTGCGGAATATATTGACACCTGCAAAAGATACGAAAAGAAAGCGGTTCTTGAATTAAAGAACGAATTTGAAAAAGAAGACATTGCCGAAATCTGCGAAATCATCAAAGAAGCGGATTATCTGCAGGAAGTGATTTTCATTTCATTCTGCTTTGACAATCTTGTGTATGTCAAAGAACTGTATCCCGATCAGACCGTTCAGTTTCTGACTAATATGTATACCGAGCATCTGCCCGTCGCCCTGCAGGAAAACGGATTCGACCTTGACATTGAATACAGACAACTGACAAAAGAAAACATTGAAAGAATGCATGCCATGAACATTGAAGTCAACTGCTGGACCTGCGACGATCCCGAATATGCCGAAAAGCTCGTCGATTGGGGAATCGACTATATCACAAGCAACATTCTTGAGTAAGGAGAAACAAATATGCTTATCAATGAAACCATGATGGGGCTTGGCAAACAGCGCTCCGTTATCCGTGAAATTTTTGAATATGCAAAAAAGCGTGGTGCTGAAATCGGTGCTGAAAATGTACTTGATTTCAGCATCGGAAATCCGAGTGTTCCGGCTCCCGATTGCGTTAACGAAACGGTAAAAAGACTTGTCAATGAAACTGATTCCGTTCTTCTGCACGGTTACACATCCGCACAGGGTGATGCAAAAGTTCGCAAAGCCATGTCTGATTACACCAACAAGACCTACGGCACACATACAACAGCAGATAATTTCTATATGACCGTCGGTGCTGCTGCATCACTTGTTATCTCCATGAAGGCAATGGTTTTGCCCGGAGATGAAATCATCACATTTGCTCCGTTTTTCCCCGAATACAGAGTCTTTGCAGAAAACTGCGGTGCAAAGCTTGTTCCTGTTATGTCTTTGCCCGGCTCATTTCAGGCAGATACCGAAGCACTTGAAAAAGCAATTAACGAACATACAAAAGCCGTTCTTATCAATTCCCCCAACAATCCGTCGGGTGTTGTATTAAGCGCTGAAACCATCACAAAAATTGCAGATGTTCTCACAAGAAAGAGCGCAGAATACGGTCACACCATTTACCTGATTGCAGATGAGCCCTACCGTGAGCTTGTTTATGATGGTGATGAAGTACCCTGCATTCTCAATTTCTACAAAGAAAGCATTGTTTGCTATTCCTTCAGCAAATCTCTTTCACTGCCCGGCGAAAGAATCGGTTATATTCTTGTTTCTCCCGATATGACTGACAGCACCGATATGTATGCTGCTGTCTGCGGTGCAGGCAGAGCTCTCGGCTATGTGTGTGCTCCGAGTCTGTTCCAGTTTGTTGCGGCCGAATGCGTCGGACAGACTGCCGATATCTCCATTTATAAACGAAACCGCGATCTTCTTGTTGGTGGGCTTACCAAATTCGGCTTTGAATGCGTCCGCCCTGACGGTGCTTTTTATCTGTTTATGAAAACTCCGGAAGAAGATGCTGCTGCATTCTGCGAAAAAGCAAAGAAATATGAGCTTCTTCTTGTTCCGGCTGATTCCTTCGGTTGTCCCGGATATGTCAGAATCGCATATTGCGTACAGACAGAACAGATTGAGCGTGCATTGCCTGCATTTGAGGGCCTTGCAAAGGAATACGGCTTATGCTGAGCGATATAAGAACAGATAAGGTTCCCTTTATACTCGGCACCGACTGGTGGTCGGATTGCGATGACTGCATGGCACTTCGTCTGCTCTGTTGGGCACACAAGCATGACTACATCGATTTTAAGGGTGTTGTTATCAACGCATGCATGCAATTTTCCGTACCGAGCGTTGCTGCATTTTTAAGACTTGAAAAGGTAGACATCCCTGTTGCAATCGACCTGCAGGCTACAGATTTTCATGGCTTTGGCAGATATCAGAAAAGGCTTGCACACCGATTTGAAAATCTGCCGCAAAACGAAAATGTTTTGGACGGAGTAAAGCTTTATCGAAAAATACTGGCCGAAAGCACTCAAAAGGTCGAAATTGCAGAAATCGGCTTTACGCAGGTGCTTGCTGACCTGCTTGATTCTTCTGCTGATGAATATTCTTCTCTGACAGGACTTGAGCTTGTGCGTGAAAAATGCGCAAAGCTTTGGGTCATGGCAGGCAAATGGGATAATTTAAAAAACGGCAAAGAGCACAATTTCTGCAACAACAAGCGAAGCATTGACGGCGGTATGCGTCTTTGCAAAAGCTGGCCCACAGAAATAGTTTTTCTCGGATTCGAAATCGGATTCGATGTTATTTCCGGCGGAAACTTAAAAAAAGAAGATTTCCTGCATGCAGCCCTGTCAGATAACATCTGCCCATTGGGCAGAAGCTCATGGGATCCGATGCTTATTCTTCTTGCGCTCGTCAGCGATATTGAAAAGGCAGGGTACTCATGCAAGCAAGGAACTGCAAGTCTTACAGATAACGGATCCAATCATTTTGAATTTTCGCAAAACGGAAAACACCGTTTTGTTGTACGCAATCATAAGCCAAAATGGTATAAAGAACGTATCAATGAAATTCTTTATGCTGATTTTGAAGAATTATGAAATAATTTTAGCGTATTACTTGACTACTACGCTAAAGTGTGCTATGATAGCACAAAATCCGAAGAAGGAGAAAGCAAATGCAAAATCTTACCTCAATTTTAGGTGCAGACGAGCAGGCCGTATTGCAGCTTCGCGCACTGTATGAAAATAACGGATTCAGGAAATTCCGAATGAACCGTTTTGAATCATATGATCTTTATACTGAAAACAAAAACTTCCTGCGCAGTGATCATATCATTACGTTTTCTTCTCCCTCGGGAAAGCTCATGGCATTAAAGCCTGACATCACATTGAGTATCATCCGCAGCATGCAGGACACCGACGAAGACAGCCGTGTGTACTATAACGAAAACATCTATCGCGCAGACAGCGAAAATGATGAAATCAAGGAAATTATGCAGGTCGGTGTTGAACAGATCGGTAAAATCACAACCAAGGATGAGGCAGATATTCTTTGTCTTGCCTGCAAAAGTCTTGCTGCGTTGGCAAACAAGTTCATGCTTATCGTTTCTGACATGCGCCTGATTTCTGCACTTCTTTCTGCTTATGATTTGTCGGATGCGAAAATCACCGCAGTCTTGTCTTTACTTGCAGACAAAAACACACACGAGCTCAAGGCAAAATTAGCCCGCTTCGGCTTAACAGATGAAAATGCAGAAAAAATTGCGGCACTTGCCAACTTAACAGGCAATTATAAAACCGTCCTGACCGCTCTCGAAAGCATGTTCCCTGAAAACATGACCGCACTTGGAAGAATTGCACAGCTCAGAAGCTTGTTTGCATCTCTGGACAATTCCGAATATGCAGATAAAATCACATTCGATTTTTCAGTATTAAGTGATGTCAATTATTATAACGGCATAGTTTTCCTCGGATACATTGATTCTGTCAGCGATTCCGTTTTATCAGGCGGTCGCTATGACGGACTTCTTAAGAAAATGAACAAGGATTGCGGTGGAATTGGCTTTGCTTTGTATTTCGACAAGCTGCAAAGATTTCTCACAGAAAATAAAGCAGAAAGCAAGACAAGGGATCTTCTCTGTGTTGCCCTGCCGAAAGGCAGACTCGGTGAAAAAGTATATTCCCTGTTCAAAAAAGCAGGATACGGTTGCCCCGAAATGGAAAGTGACTCAAGAAAACTGATTTTCACAAACGAAGAAGCCGGAATCTGTTATTTCTGGAGTAAACCCAGTGATGTTTCCGTATATG
>JAZOWJ010000110.1:0-27138 GCA_045659125.1 Acutalibacteraceae bacterium | reverse complement strand
AGGAAGAACAGGAAATCAACAGTGCGCTTAAGCTGAATGATTTCCCGGAGATGGCAAAAGAGATGTTTGGAAAAACGGAATCAGGCAAATATGAATTTTTCGACAGCAGGGTGCTGTTGCGGTTGACTGATGAGCTATTGGATACAGTCGCATCGGATGAATGCGGAAACGAGGATTTTTCGGAATATTTTTCTGAATACGAAATACTGGATAACGAGCCTCTGGATGGCGGTCTGTTGGATCAGTGTTTGTCGCAATACAAGAAACAAGAGAGTGACTTTGATTATAATCAACGTTTGGAAATGTATTTAGATGCTGCATGTCAGGAAAACAGTCAGATAGAATATGAGCTATGTGCCGCAGAAGAGCTGACTGAAAATCTATTGGATTAAAAAAGTTTTTTAGAATTAAAATAAGTTTTGGAAAAAAGCGCAATTAAAATTTATTTTCGGTTATAATTTGGATAACCACCCAAGGAGGATGAACGCCCGTTCGTAGCAGTTTTACGGCAAGAGGCGTATGGAAAAAGCAAAAACGGTCGGATAAAAAAGCCGACCCATGCGAAAAAACACTTCTCAAGTTCGTTTTTAAAGTGTAAAGACGAATAAGGGGAGTGTTTTTTTGTCAAGTGTAACGAAAAACTGGACCGAGGCGGATTTTCGCCGTGAGCTGAAAAAGCTGGATGAACGTGTGAAGCGGACGCAGGGGATTGAGCTGGTCGGTGCGCAGCTTGATATTGAATTCTTCAAAAAAGCCACACGCACACTCGGCAGGTATCATTCTGCGGAAAAGAAATTCATGTTTTCGCTTGCCTTTTTTAACAGCGATGTGCCCGAAATCTGCGCTTTGGACGTTATCGCCCACGAATATGCTCATTATTACGACGATGTTGTGTTTGCACATATCGGCCACACGGGCACCTTCAAACGGGCATGCAGCATTGTCGGCGCAAAGCCGCAGACTTATTATTCAAAAACCTTTGAGCAGGCAAGTCGAAAAAGTGAGCAGCTGCGAGCCATGACCTACACAAGCGAAGTAAAAACGGGACAGAAAATCCGTCATCCTGCCTACGGCGAGGGTACTGTCAAGGCGGTTGAAAACAAAAAAATCTCGGCATTGCTCACGGTGGACTTCGGCGACGGTGGGGTACGGGTTCTTGATGAGCAGTGGTTGCGTAAGCATGCATTATTAAAGTAAGAGGGGTAACTATGATTTATGTAACAGGCGATACCCACGGGGAAGCAGATGTTTTTCAGGCAGGAGCAGCTTGCCGTGACAAGGCATTGAAGGAAAATGATATTTTGATTGTCTGCGGCGATTTCGGATATATTTTTTTCGGCGAAGAACGGGAAGAAGGCTTTCTTGATTTTCTTGCAACCAAGCCCTATACCATTTGCTTCTGTGACGGCAATCATGAAAGTTTCACCCTTCTCAAGCAGTATCCCGAGGAAGAGTGGAACGGTGGCCGCGTGCACAGAATCCGAAGCAATATTCTGCATCTTATGCGCGGTCAGGTGTTTACCATAGAGGGTAAAAAGGTGTTCACCATGGGCGGAGCTTACAGCATCGACAAGCATTTGCGCAAGGAGGGCTATTCCTGGTGGAGCGATGAGAAGCCCAATGATGCCGAATATAAAGAGGCCATCCGAAATCTGCACGCAAACAACATGCAGGTGGAATATGTCATTACCCATACCGCACCTGCCGAAATCATCCGCAGAATGGGCTACATACCCGATCCGCATGATGCCGAGCTGACGGGCTTCCTGGAATGGATTATGTATGAGGTGAAATACAAGGAATGGTTCTTCGGCCATTGGCATGAGGACCGCGATTATGATCGCAATCTGCATGGCCTGTGGCTTGATGTCATGCTTGCGCAGGAGGCAAAACGATGAAGATTATTTTTCTGGATATTGACGGGGTGCTCAATTCCCGTCGTTATGATGCACAACGAACACAAACGGACGGCAATATCGACCCTGCCTGCCTTACACTGTTGGCCTCGCTTGTGAAGCGCACGGGTGCACGCATTGTGCTCACAAGCTCGTGGCGCACCCATTGGGATCCCTGCGGAAACGGCAGTGATGCCGTCGGCAGGTCGCTTGCGCAGATTTTCAGCGAAAACGGTACACCCCTGTTTTCAAAAACACCCGTCAGGCATGCAATGAGCCGTTCTTTGGAAATTGCTGCATGGATGGCACTGCGTGATGATATTGAGGCCTTTGTTATTCTTGATGATATGCGCTTCGGATGGGGACGGCTCGAGCCGTTTCTGGTGCGAACGGATTACAACATCGGCTGCGGACTCGGAGCATCCCATGTTGACCGTGCGGCTGCCATTTTAGGCGAAAGGCAAGCAGACGAACAATAAGCATTCTTTGCACGGCTGTGTTTTTTTTGTTGACAAAAATATTCCGATTCCTGCGAAAAATGTTTTTTCCGGATCGTTTAATAAGTGTAAGGACATATTTTTTGCAATAAAAAAGAGGAGAAACAGAAACATGAAGCACCCTATGCTTGCCGACTGGATTCGATTCGAGCGTGCATCCCGGGATGAATATATCGTCCGCGACCTGTTGCTGGATAAGCAGATGTATGCAACAGCCGATGCGGTTCAGTTTGCTCGTCAGCTGGACGGAAAACGAGATCCTTACAGCATCGATCCCACGAAAACCAAGGAGCAGACCGACGAGCTTCTGGCAGTGCTGGAGAAGCACAATATCATCCGCGACAGACGTTTTGTGACCAAGTCGTTGTTTTATTCTCTCATTACACTGTGTCGTATTCGCACGACCAAACGTCTGCGCCTGATTTCTCGTATTCTCAATACGCTTTTGGTTTCTTCCTGGTTGCCGCTGCTGTGTGCTTCTGTGGTTTATTTTTACAGATACATGCCCGATTTCGACACGATGCTTTTTTTGCCCGGTGTTTTTTTCGGCTTGCTTGTCGGAGTTGTTATGCATGAGCTTGGCCATATGTTTGCCTGTTTGGCCTACGGAGGCATCGCCTTTGAGATTGGTGTGCTTTTTCAGTTTTTTATGCCGGGCGCCTATGTGCTGATGAACGAGGCAAATGTGAAAAACAGAATGCACCGCGTGCAGATTTATGCTGCGGGGGTTGAAATGAATTTTTTGCTGACGGCATGCAGCCTGTTTCTGTCTGCTGCCACAGGGGATGCAGGCGGATTCTTTTTCGGCAGTGCCCTGCAGAATATTCTTCTTGCATTATTGAATCTGACCTTTCTGGGCGGAATGGACGGCTTCAGAATCATCACCGAGCTGCTGGGACTTGATGATTGCCTGCTCGAGCGTGCAAAGCTTGTCACAGCAAGCCGCCATCGCAGAAAATGCCTGCGCAGGGAAGGGCTGTCCGGTAATGCCACCATTGCTGTCTGCTATGCCTTCCGCGGCATTCAGATTGCCATGCCGGTGCTTGTTATATTGAATATTGCGGGGGTGTTTGTATGGTTTCAGTAAACAAAAAAAATGATGTGCTGCAGTTGGCGGCAGGGCTTGTTCCCGTTGCTTTTTCTGTTGCCTTTTTGTTTGTGCACAAGTGGGAGCTGCTGCTGCTTTGTGCGATTTCCTTGTTTTTGCCGGTGGCATTTCTGCCCTTGTGCAGACACCGCGAAAACCTGTATATGTTCATTTTTGTTGCGGCTGCAGGGTGTCCCGTCAATGTGTGGGCCTCGCTGTGGCTGGTAACGGAGGGCATTTTTGATTCAGATTATGTCATCGCCAATGTGCTATGGTGCATTCTGCTGTTCTGCGTGTTGTTCAGTGTGGAGCAGATTGCTTTTGCCGTTATCACAAGGCTGATCTGGAGAAAGCAGCACAAAATAAAAATGTGAAAAGGGGTGAAGTCAAGTGATTTATGTTACAAGTGACCTTCATGGCTATCCGCTGCAGAAGCTTCTTGATTTTCTTGCGCTTGTCGGCTTCGGCAAGGATGATTTTTTGTATATTCTCGGTGATGTGATAGACAGAGGACCCGACGGAGTGAAAATTCTGCAGTGGATTATGAAGCAGCCCAATGTGCAGCTGCTGCTGGGCAACCACGAAGCCATGATGCTCTCGTGCGAAACGGCATTGTTTGATTTTTCCCTGCATTCCATGTCGCGACTCGGCTCTGCAAGGCTCGGCTTGTGGCTCTCCAACAGCGGTGAGGTCACTTTTAATGCGCTGTCAGCGCTCAGGGACAGTGAGGTGGATGCCATTCTGCGTTTTCTGCACAACAGGGAGCAGGTGCCGCTGTATAAGGAGCTCAATGTCAACAACAAAAAATTCGTGCTTGTGCACGGCGGTCTGGAGGGCTTCAAAAAGCAGCGCCCCCTTGCAGATTATGAGGAAAGAGCAATCATCTGGACACGGCCCGACCTGTGGACCCGTTATTATGACGATGCAACGGTTATTTTCGGCCACACACCCACCGTTTTCTTTGGTGATCAGTATACAGGCAAGATCCTGCGCACGGACACCTGGATCGATGTGGATGTCGGTGTCGGACTCGGACTGGCCCCCGTTCTGCTTCGTCTGGATGATATGAAAGAATTTTATTACAGTGAGCTTAAAAAAGGAGAGTAGCATAACTATGAAAAGCAGTCTTTTGGAAAAACTGACAAAGCGTCTTGAGGAAGCTCTCGCCGTAACAAAGCAGAAGGAGGACAATGTGCTTTATATGACCGATGAATCGGGTAATGAGGTTGCTTTTGAAGTCCTTGATGTGATTTTTCATGAGGAGGAGGAATATATTGTTCTGCTCCCTGTTGAAGAAAAGAGCGAAGAGGCAGGCAGGGCTTTGATATTGCGCTTTGATTGTGACAACGGTGAGGATGTTGTCTTTGCCTGCGTTGATGACGATGCTGTTGTGCAGACCGTTTTTGATATTTTCGTTGAACGCAATGAGGATATCTATACCTTCGTGGACTGAAATCGCACGATTCAGCGAAGCAGTTTTGCTTTGCGCCTGATTTATTTGCAGAATGTGTAAAAACTCCCCTTGTTTTTTTGCACATTCTGCTGTTTTTTTTGGTCAACAAATGTGGTATACTGTAAACAGAATAAGAAAAGGAGTGAAACAGATGCTTGAAAAGCTCAAACGCATCGGCGCATGGGAAAAGAAAATGATTTTTGCCGTGCTCGACGGTGTGTGCAGCTTTGCAGTCACATTTCTGCTTTGTCTTTTTGCAATCTCGTCCTATTGGTCGCCTGATGCATGGGGCAATGTGTTTCTCATTCTGCTCGGAGCTGTTTTATCCGCTTTCATTTTTTGGCTTGTGACCGAGCAGGGAACCGACAGAAATAAGCCCGTGTACTGTCTGGCTATCAGCTGCGGTGTGTGGATTGCATTGCTGCTGCTTGCACATGTTGAGTTTTCAGGTATGCCGGATTTTTATTATTCTTTGCCGCAAAGCATCCGCCCTGTGCTGAATCCGCTGTATATTCCCGATGAGGTGCAGAAGCTGCTTTTGTCGTTTGCGGTCGGGCTGTATTCTTGCATGTCGCTTTTGCTGCGCATTGCGATGACGGTGCTGTTGGTTATCCGCAACCGCCGTGCGGAAAGCGAAAAAGACGCTTTGCTGCAGAGTCACCGATATGCGTTGAGCCGGTTGTATGTAATTGTGCGGTATCTGCCCTTTCTTGCTGTCGGTGTATATCTTTTTGTTTTTTTCTTCAATCGGGGAAGCAGTGCAAGAGGAATGGTCGGAGATGCCTTTCTCATTGCCATAATCATCGGCTTCTGCGGCGGTGAAATGAGCCGCTATGTTGAGCTGCATGATACATACATCCGTTTTCATGCATTTCATTTCAGAAGATTTCGTTCTGCGAAGACCGTGCATGTGCGTTATGCAGACATTTTCAGCATCGATGCCAAACGCATCGGTAAAAAAATATTGTATCTGCAATTGCGTTGTCACGGTTTCAAACACACAATCAGACTTCCGTTTGTGTTTTTGCATCACAAGCAACTGTATGCACAGATTTATAATGAAGTTGTGCGTGCCAATCCCGATGTATTCATCAGCGAGGAACTGAAAGAGATTCTGACATCTTATCAAACAAAACCGTAATTTATAAGTCAATTCACATTCAGAAAGGAGTGATTTCTATGCCGGGACCCGTAGGAGGAGGCAGAAGCGGCGGCGGTACACGCGCAGGCGGATTTTCAGGCGGAAACGGCGGCGTTTACGGCGGCATATACGGCAACCGCAACTTCGGCAGCACAGCCGCACCAAGCCCTTATAACATCATTTCAGGCAAACGGGACAGCGGCAGTGCAAAACGCGCCATTGTGATCGTTGTTGCGTTGCTGGCAGTGTTTGTTACCATCGCAGTGCTGATCGGCAGAGAAATTGTTTCCTCCGATGCAGAACAACCCCTCACCATCGAAGCCGTTGAACGCACAAAATTGTCTTCCGTGCGTTGCACCCCCATTGACAATTGGCTTGAAGACAAAGCGGGGCTTTTGCAGAGCATAGACGAAAAAACGCAGCTCGAAGCGGCACTTGTTCACTTTTATGAAAAAACAGGGGTGCAACCGTATCTGCTGATGCTCGATTCAATCGACGGCGACAAAAAGCCCGATCGGGAAGCGGTGGAAACTTACCTTACAAACCGCTACGCGGAACTGTTCGGTGAAGACGAAGGGCATTATATTTTCCTTTACCTTGCCCACAGAGACACATCTTACACCCTCTATTACATCCCCGGTCTGGATGCAATGACGGTGGTGGATGACGAGCTTTCGGCCATGCTTATGGACTGCATTGCATGGTATTATCGGCAGACCGAAACCTACGGCGAAATGTTTGCAAACGCCTTTGCGCATACCGCAGAATTGATCACCTATCCGCCACGTGAAGAACCGACCGTGCAGTTTACAAAACCGCAAACCGGGCTTGATTTGTACGGTTTCGGCGGTTAAGTCTTGAAAAAAATAAATATTTATAGTATAATATAATATCACCCATTTGAAAGGAGTGTTTTCTATGCCCGGACCCGTAGGCGGTGGTAGAAGCGGCGGTGGCGGCGGCATCGGCGGAGGTGCTCGCGGCGGAGGATTTTCAGGTGGCTCGCACGGCGGTTTTTCGTCAGGCTCCAACAGAACCTTCCGAAGCGGTGTGCCCAGAGGCACAGGCAGCTTTTTCACCGATTCACCCGATAATCCGAACGGCGAAGAGGATACAAAGAAAAGATTCAGAAATATGATCATTCTGGTGATTTTCCTTGCCGTTTTCGCAGGCGGACCTGTTATTTCCATGGTCGGAAATCTGTTTTCCGATCTTGCTTCACCGTCCCCCGATATATGGGCAGAGGTCGATTCCGTTATTGTCATGGATGAAGAGCCCTTGTTTGATATTGAATCCGTACCGCGTGCAAGGCTCGACGAAAGCCTTTGCAAGCCTGTTGATGTCTGGTATTTTGACATGGCGGAGCTGTTTGAGCCCGAAGGCGAAGGGGAAATGGTAGAGCATGCGCTGTCGTACTTTTATGAAAAAACAGGGGTGCAGCCCCTGCTTGTAACGGCAAATTATATTGACGGCACCAATGCCCCCTCATGGGACACAGTGGAAAATTATCTTTATAACCTTTACATCGATATGTTCGGCGAGGATGAGGGACATTATATCTTCCTTTATTTCGAGCATTCGGATACAACCTACACCGCTTACTACATACCCGGTCTGGATGCCATGGAAGTGATGGATGACGAAGCATCCTCCATCCTGATGGACTATCTGGAATGGTATTATCAGGTTTCACCCTCCTGGGGGCAGATGTTTGCAAGTGCCTTTGCGGATACGGCAGATACAATTATGTATGTGCCCGAGGAATACACCTCGGCTGTGATTGCCGACCCCGACTATGCCGAAGTGAGCACCTATCCTCCTGCAAGCACCGTTCCTGCCGTGGAGGTTGACAGCAGTGAGGTGCTGACATCGCCCGTGGTTGCGCTGACAAGTGAGCCCGACAGTGCTGTTGTCGAGGATATGACCGCATATACGGAAGAAAGCACAACGGAAATTCTTTGGGATGACGACATTACCGAAGAGCCCGAAGAGGACTTTATCAGCGATGAAGCGCTCGGAGCCGTTTTCGTGGTTGCCCTGGCCGTCACCGCATTTGTTGTGTTTGTGCTTTGGAACAGAAGAAAAATGCGCAGGCTCGAAGAAGATATGTAAACGAGGTTTGTATGACCGATTCCGAAAAATATAAGCTTTTTTCCGCCCTTGCTGATGTTCCGCGAACAGGATGGCTGCAGCGCGGTGTGAATGACCCCGAAAGTGTGGCCGAGCATATTTACGGCTGTTGGCTTTTGGGTACCTTCCTTTTGCCCGAGGCATATTCCGAGCCGACCTACAGCAAGCAGGAGATTCTCGACATGCTCCTTTTGCATGATCTGCCCGAGGCGGTCACGGGGGATATTCCCCGACCCGAAAAAAAGAAAAATCCGTTCTATTATGAACAACTCGAACAACAGGCTGCCCAAAGCAGCCTGCTTTCGGGCGCTTGCACCGAAAAACAAAAACGGCTGTGGCAGGAATGGAACGAGCAGCTTTCGTTCAATGCCCTTGTTGCAAAGGACATTGACGATTTGCAGGCCATTTTTACTTTCACAAAATATAAAGAAAAAAATCCCGCACTGTTTTCCGAGGAAGACAGTGCTGCCTGGCTTTCGGGACTTTACAAATTAAAGACCGATATCGGCAGGCAGATGGCAAAGACGTTATTTTAAATGCATTTTGCATTCAGGGTACTGCCCGTCGAACCGTAATTTATTTAAAATAAGGTGTGTTTATGCAAGAACAGGTCTTTGCAGTCAACGGACTGCAGGTGTATTCTCTTCTCAATCCGAATCTCAAGGGCTTCTGTCTGTCGCTGTATGTGCGTGCAGGCAGCCTGTTTGAATGCGAAAATGAGAACGGCATCAGCCACCTGTTCGAGCATATTGTTTTCAGAAATATCAAAGCAAAATACGAAAATTTTTATGAGCAGCTTGCCCTGCACGGCATTCAGTTTCAGGCCTCGACCTATAAGGAATTTATCCGTTTTTATATCACGGGGCCGGCTTATGAATTCGATTTTGCAGCTGACATTCTGTGTCATATTTTTGACGAAATAAATATTGATTCCCTTGCCTTTGAGCAGGAGAAAAAGCGCATCAGGGCGGAAATCCGTGAAAGCGACGAAAAAACCTCGCTCGATTTCTTCTTCAACAAAATTGTCTGGGGCGGCACACAGGCGGAGCGCTCCATTTTAGGCACCTGCAAGGTACTTGACCGCCTTTCACGCAAGAGGGTCAATGCCTTTCGTGAAAGGGTGCTGTCTGTCGGTAACTGCTTTGTGTATGTCACAGGCAATGCAGGAGAGAACGGTCTTGCGTTATTGAAGAAAAAGCTTGCAGCGGTGCAGATCAATCAGACCCCCGCAGGCTTTACCAACACCGTTTGCGTGAACGAAAGCTTCTTCAACCGTGACGGCAGGGTGCATATCAAAAACGATTATTGGCATTATATGAAAATCGGCTTTGACATCAACACTGCCGACTGCTCTGCCGAAATTGCGGATTTTCTGTATTCGGTGCTGTTTGAGGATGAAAAGGCGATGGTCTATAACTATCTGTCCGAGGACAATCCCATTGTTTATTCCTATTCCTCCACCAACGAGCAATATGACAATGCAGGCAACCTGAGCCTCTGGTTTGAGGTGCAGGAAAACAAAATGGATCAGGCGCTGCAGCACATCGTTGCACTGCTCAATGACCTGAAAAACGGCCGCTTTGCGTTTGAAGCAAACCTGCAGTCGGTGGTGCGCTATGCAGAAACGGAAGCCGACAATCCGTCCGCGCAGAACTGGACACTGGCTTATTTTAACCATATTCTCGACGGTGCCTGCCTCGATTACGATGCGCCCTTGTTCGGCAGATTTGCTTTTACAAAAGAGCAGGTCACCGAGGCAGCAAAAAAGATATTCACAACCAAAAATGTGACCCTTGCAATCAAGGGAAAAAAGAAGAAAATCAACACCGAAGCACTCGAGGAGATTTTGAAAGGCTTGGACGGATAAAATGCAAAATGAAAGGACAGGTGTGAAATGGCAAGGACAATTCTTTTAACACTTTTTGTGCCGTTTGTGCATCTTTTCGTTTTCAGGCCGTTCATGGATGCAATCATTGAACTGCGGGTCAACAAGGGCAGAATTAAAAGTCTGCAGAAAAAGCAATCCGTCTTTCAGTGGTTGTTTTACACAAGATTTCGATATGCTTTGCCGAATGTCTGGCTGTATCCGTATTATTTTTCCGTTTTTCTGCATCTTGCACTGTTTATTTTTTGCATTATCCTGCTGAGTCTCGGCGAGCAGATGCTTTGCGAATATGTTGCCAAGAAAATTCTTTTGGTGAACGCGGTTGCGTGTTTGTTGTTGTATATTTTGTTCTGGCAAGCGGATTTTCCGCACATCAAGATAGAGAGATGGGTGTCAAAGGAAATTCCGAAAGAAAAACAAAAGCAGGGCAAACAGCTTGCAAAAGAAATTCAGGACAAGGAATGATTATCTCACTCTTACACCATTTCAACTAAAGGGAGTGCCTTTATGAAGTTGTACGGCAAAACAGTGCTTTTTTTTGGCTCGTCCGTGACTTACGGCTCTGCGGCAGGCGGTGTTTCGTTTGCCGAATGTATGGCGGATGCATGCGATATTTCTGTCATCAAAGAAGCCGTTTCGGGCACGACCCTTGCCGATATCAACCGTAAATCTTATGTTGCAAGACTGAAAAGGGTCAGCACCGACACAAAAATCGACCTGTTCATCTGCCAGCTTTCCACCAATGATGCAAGTCAGAAAATTCCCCTGCAGGAAACCGAAGAAGCCATCCGTTTTATTTTGCAGTATGTGCGAAAAAGCTTTGGCTGTCCCGTTCTTTTTTATACAGGCACTTATTTTGAAAGCGAAGCCTATGAAAGCATGATTCGTCTTTTGTATGCCCTGCAAAAGGAATACAATTTTTATATTCTCGATCTTTTTAACGATGAAAAAATGCGCAGAATCGACCCTGCGCTTTACAAAAAATATATGCATGATCCCATTCATCCGACCCTTGTCGGCTACAGGGAATGGTGGACACCGCAATTCATTGCATTCTGTGAAGAGAAAATACCTGATTGACGGAGCAAACGATGTATAAGTACGAAATTCACTGCCACACAAAAGAAACAAGCGTCTGCGCCACGGCAAAGGCCGCCGATATGGTGCGTATCTACCGTGAGAACGGCTATGACGGCCTTGTTGTCACCGACCATTTTTCACCCATGACCTTTCCGCCGTCCAAGGTGTTCTGTCCGCAAAAGCATACTGATTTTTATTTCCGCGGCTACCGTGCCGCCCAAAAAGCGGCCGAGGGCACGGATTTTCTTGTGCTTCCCGGGTGTGAAATCCGTTTTTATGCCACCATCAACGATTATCTGCTGTTCGGGGATGTTGAAAACTTTTTAAAAAACAACGGCAATCTGCTGTGGGCATATCCGAAAAAGCTGTCTGCATTGTGCCGTGAGCAGGGAATTCTGATGATTCAGGCGCATCCCTTCCGAGAGTGGATGAGCCGCTGTAATCCGAAATATCTGGACGGGGTGGAAATCAAAAACGGCAAGGACAGCCCCGAGGAGCAGCAAAAGGCTGTTGATTGGGCCAATGCGAACAATCTGACCATTCAGACGGGCGGTGGTGATTTTCACCACAGCAAAAAGGCCCGCATGGGCGGTATTCTGACCGACCGCAGAATTGAAACCACACAGGACCTTGTCAGTGTTCTGCAAGCAAGGGAGTTTGAGTGCCTGACACCTGTTTATATAGAATATAATTGAGGAGATGAGTTTGTGAAAAGAGAAAAAAGTGTGAGCAAAAAAGCAAAAAGCAGTAAGTGGACCGAAAAAATTGCTGCTGTTCCGTTTGGCGACAGGCTGCTGATGCAGCTGGACCGTCTGAAGGCAAGACGTGCACAGACCCCCAGCAGCTTCTACTGCACCTGCCAGTATTTTTCTGAGCAGACACCCACCTGCTCTTATGTCGGTTACCTTGCCGCAGACAAAAAGGAGGCTCTCTTTACCGAGATGCGCTTCATTCATTCCGACGGTACGCCGGCAGAAAGCACGAATATTGACGCAAAGGTGCTGCAGTTTGCTGTACGCCCTTACGGCAAGGACCTGATGTATATCCGCCGCCGTGCACTTGAGAGCGGTGCAGGCATCTTCGGCAGAGTCATCAGCGATACCCATGAGCCCGTTCTTTATTACAAGCTCGACAAAAACGGAAAAATTACCACACCGCCGCGCAGACTGGCTGAACGTGCTGTTGTTTTCCGTGCACAGACCCGTTATCTGTTCACCGACGAAAGCCGTTCCTTTACCCTGTATCTGCAGGGCAGCCGCAACGAGATGTGGGAAATGCCTACATATTGAGAGGTGGAAAATTATGAGCAAAAGTATTTTTATGTGTCCTTATTGCAGACGACCCGTCAGCAAGGAGCTGTTCAATTACAGGCATTCCCTGAAAAATATCAAAAAAGCAGTCGATAAAAGCCGTAAAGAGCGCAAGGCTGACAGAAACGAGGCACTGACTCCCCTTGAGGCTTACAGGACGGTTTATGACCCGTCCTATCCGAAGCAGCTCGGCTGGGTCTTTTGGGTCAATGAGCTTCCTGAAGATATCAGACCGGTCTTTGCAAATGCAGATAATCTTGCAAAGACAGCCGGTGTGAAAACACCTGCGAATCTGCCTGCAAATGCAGGCACGAATGTCTGTTATGTGCTGAATGATTTCTGGTATTGGTGCCTGCAGCGCGTTTATTCGACGGATCTGAGGAGAAATGCTCCTGCCATCGATCTGGATATTGATATCGGCAAGCAGACCTGCAAAATTTTCTGCAATGACGCTGCATTCAATGTGAACGGAAATTTGTTGGCAAGCAATGCCGATCCCGTTTGTCCTTATGCCGACTGCAACAAAATTTTGTCCTGCACGGCACTTGAAATCACGGATGAGCCGGTTGAAATTACCCTCATCGGTGACCCCGATACCGGTAAAACCGTATGGCAGGTTGCAATTGCATCCTTCCTGCAGCAATGCAACGGCAAGCAATATGAAATTGCACCCGGCAAAAAGCTGATTCTGCCTGAAACCATCGGTTGGCGTACAAATCTTCGTGTGCAATCCTTCCTCGGCGGCAGACTGCCCTCGCAGACACCCGAATCGTCTGTCGGCGGTTACCCCCGGCAGGACAAGCCGCTTGTGCAGATGACCACGGATGACTACGGTGATTACGGTGCACAGCAGGCACAGCTTGTGGATGACCGTCTTGCCGAGGACCTTGTGATTCTTTATCGCGAAGAAAATGACCGCGGACAGGTCAAGGTTTCCCGCTTTGTGCGTATTTTTGACTTCGCGGGTGAAAACAGCAAAAAGGGTAAGCACGGTTATGATGACCTGAGCATCCTGCGTAACTGCGATGCAATGTTCTTTTTTGCGGATATTCACACAGACAAGGGTGTGGCATCCATTAACGAATTTGTGAGAAAAAGCGAGAATGTTGCACTTCCTTATTTCGCCATGATTTTCCCCAAGATTGACCTTGAAAAGTTTGATACGCTGCTCTTCCGCTCCATCAGCACCGCCTTTGAGGAAGCCCTTATTCGTGTTTTTGCATACCGTCTTCGTCTGCAGCCGGGGCAATTTCCGTCGCAGCTGCGTACGTTTGTGAAGATGTTTTTGCGTAATTATCTGCATTGCTCACCCGAATCGCTGGGCATGCACCTTTTTAATCATTTTGAGGATAAAATCCGTGCTCTGTTTGTGGACGAATCAGGGGAGGATGATATCAACACCCTGTTTGACTATATTACGTCAGCTGAAGCCTTCCGTGCGGAATTTGATCCCAAGGATGCAAAGGAGTGGGTCACGGCTTTGTGCAAGGAGCATATTTACCTGACCGAGAGTGCAAAGCAGCGTACCGAAAGACCCGATGAACAGCTGCGCCGCCTTTACATCAATTTCTATCTGCGCAACCTGCTGAACGGTATTGTCGATATGCAGGCCGCACAGAAAAATGCTGATGATATCGGCTTGTTCCCTGTTTCTGCTCTGGGTGCAAACAATGAGCTGGATGCATCCGCGCTGCAATTCAACATTGAAGAATGGAAGCCTGTTAACCTGTTTGATCCGCTTGTATGGCTTTTAAAGGAGGATTCACATGCCTGATAACACCTATTCGACCCGTTTTGATGCCTTCCATTATAACTCTCCCAATCAGACGGGACTTCGTATTACTGATATGAGCCCCGCTTTTCCCGAGGGAATGCGTGCACCGCTGCAGCAATTTATGTGCTCGGTCAACTTCGGCGGTGAGCTGCTCGATGAGAGACTTGTTTATTGTCCGCCTCTCAACGGCTTTTGCAAAATTTTCATCAGCCGTGATGCACTGTATGCAAGAGACTATTTTTATCACGGTGTGACGGTCGGTGAAAAATCCTTCAACAACGAATTCAATTATCCGCAGGATCCGTTTGTCAATCGCATGCGTGCTCTTTTGCAGCTGCCTGCACCGACGGGTGAAAATGCACAGACCGCACAGGTGCAGAACACAACACTCACCCTTGCTGTCATCGAAACGGATTATGTTTCCGGTTTGTATAAGCAGAGCCGTGCACATCTGAGCCGCCTTGTGTATCTTGCCTTCAGACCTGTGCTGTCTCTCGGCAAATTTGCCGCAACCTTCCGCTTCCCGGCAGGCCTTATCATGGGTGCCGAAAGGGAATTGGCATCCAATGCGGCACTGTTTGTGCTTTGTGTTCTGCCCGAAGAAATGCATAGCAGTGTGCGCATGCGTTTTACGGATGATCCTGCCACCATCCGTGCATTTTATGATTGTAATTATCTGTTTTCTCTCGGTAACACCGAGGCAAATTTTGATTATGAGCGTCCCGCGCCCCTGCGTGATGATGAGGATCCGCTGGGTATTTTCACTGCACTGGGCGGTTATATTGCCGACTTCGGTCTTGCTGCCTACCGTGCAAATATTCTGCCGTTGATCAGCAAATGGACATTTGCCTGCAAGCAGGGCGGTCATTACTCTTTCGATTTTCTGTATCTGCTGCTTCGCGGTGTGCCGCAGCTGCAGCTGCCTGACCGTCAGGTGGACCTGAATGTGACCGCACAGTTCTTCAGCAATATGGATGCAGACTGGTTTTCGCATTGTGCAGGGTATCTGCTGCAGAGTCTGCGCAGTATTCCCAACCTGCAAAAAGTGCGTGCTGCCGCGGAAAGCAATCCGCTGTTCAGCCGCACGGCAGATGAACTGTCTGCAGACGGTAAGGATCCGTTTTTCCTTGTGTATGCAGGGCTTTGCAGCGGTGGCTCCTACGATGAAAATGCCGCAGTTGTGCAATCGCTGTTTGATCGCTGGAGTGAAAGCGAAAACGGCAGAGCACTGCTTGTGAACATGAAATCCGTGATGGGTCTCACACTGAAGATTCCTGCAGATGCCACACCGATGAATATTTTTGAGGGTGTGCGAACGCTGGAAAGAAAAAATCCCGTTTATGCAAAATATGCTGCCGATACTGCTGTGGACGGCTATGTCGCAAGCCTTGAGGCGGAATGGATCGATTGCCTGCATACTCTGCACACCGACCCTGCCACTGCACAGGCGGTCAGCGAGGTGCTGGATATCCGCAGTGAGGATCTGCTTGCTGCAGCACAGGACCGCAAAACCATCGGATGGGTCTGCGGTGTCTGCAAGACGCGAGCTGCTGCCAATCCCGTGTTCAGGCAGACCGTGATTTCGGCTCTGCTTGCAAAAAGAATCAGCTATGAGGAGCTGCTGCAATGCCTGCGTGCCATGGGTGCATCCGATCAGGATCTGCCCGAGCAGCCCAAGTCAAGAAGGCTGCCCGATTCGGTCAATTCCTTGCAGGCGCTTGCCGAGGTCAAGCCTCCCAAAAAGAGCGAGGAGCTTCCTGCTGCGCAGGCAGGCATTCTCGAAAGACTTTGCCTGCTTCTTGAAGAGGATTGCACATGGGAGGATTTCAAAAAGTATATTCCCGTCATTCTTGCCAATGCAAAATTCCGCCCCACCCTGCGCATTCAGCCCAAAATCGAAAAGCTGCTTCTGCGTCAGCTTGCCGTGCTTGCAACCGATATTCTTGTTATGCAGGGCGGTCAGGATGCCTATGCGGGGCTGCTTGTGCAGCTTCGTGAGGAGTTCTGCCTGTGTCTGTATCCCGTTTCCGGTGCGGCTGCAGGAAAATTCGACAAAAAGAAGCTCAACACCGCCAAATTCAAGAAATTCCTGCACGGCCTTTTGCCTTATGTCTGCTTGTTCCTGACTGTATTTTTTGTTGTTTCCGTTTTGTTTGTGATTCTCCCGATTCTGCCCGGAGAATCCTCGCTGCAGCAAATTGTTCCTGCAGTTTTCGGCTTGCTGGGATTGCTGCTGCTGATTGTGCAGACACTCATTGTGCGCCGTTTGTCAACAGCAGATTATCTGCTTCCTTGTGCAGTTGTCATGCTTGCAGCAGGGCTCCTGGCACTGTTGTGGTGAAAGGAGAGAGTCAATGGGTAAGCTTGTAAAATTTTATGAAACGAAAGATGCCTTGCGTTCTGCTTTGTCCCTGAAGACCCTCAGGCAGCAATGGAAGGAAATGATTGACCTGATGTTTCCGAACCGCCGGACCGAGCAGGTTGCTCCCGTGGAGGAAGAAAAAACGGTGTTCTGCATGCGTGTGCGCCTGCGTGAATGGCCGCGCGGTGAGGGAACCTTTGTTGAAATTAAAAAGAAAAACTTTACCTTCGGCAATTCCGATACCTTCGATGTCTGCCTGAATGCAGGCAATATGCAGGTCGGTGATGTCTGGTGCTCGGTGTTTTTTGACCGCACCCTCAACGGCTATGTGGTCATGCAGGCCATGGGCTCGTTCCATGTCTGTGTGACGGGGGATGATGAGCCCTACCGCCACGGTGACTGGTCCTTGTATCCCGAGGGCTTTGACTACCGCACCGTTGCGCAGAACAATCTGCTCATCCCCATCAGCTCACGCACAAATCCGCAAAAAACAATTTTCCATATTGAAAATCATTATTTTATCGAGATGTGGGCATACGATGCCGATATCCTGCCCACCGGGGAAATGCCGCCTGCGCCTGCTGTTGAAAATGAAGAAGCAGTCGGCGCTGCAAACGAAGAGCCCGAAGAAAAAACGGAAGAAGGAGGAACCGACGAATGATTGATGTGAAACAAAAGGGGCTTTATGTCCGTGCCCTGCAGATGTTCCGTCGCGTAACAGGGGTCACCGAGGTGCAGATTTTTCTGCCCATCGTTTATCAGCTTTATCTTCTTCTTTGCGCATGGATCGGCTTTAATATCAAGGTTGAGGCCTTGTATCTCCTGGGCATTTATGCACTTTTTGATGTGCTCGAGATTGTTGCCATCAAGGTGCTTGCTGACCGCAGACCCATGACCGTTTGCGGAAAGGTGCTGTGTGCGGTCAATCTGCTGCTGTCCTCCGGTATTGTCGGGCAGGTTATGTTCAGTGACCGCTTCCACGGCAATGCTTCCGGTGTTGTTTCTGCAGAATACAGCATCAGCCGACTGGCGCTTTTCCTTGGCGTCGGCATTGTGGCCGGTCTTGTCAGCGCCGGCTTTACCTCATTTATCAAAAGAACCGCCGTGGCAGGAAACAACAATCACATGATCTGCTTTGTGTTGACGGTACTTTTTTGTGTCGCTTGTGCCGGTTTTTTGATTGTGTTGAAAGTCTTCGGAAATGACTCCGACAGCAGCAATCAATGGATTGCCGGTTTTCAGCCGGGTGAATTTCTTAAATTTGCCTTCCTGTTTCTGATTGCCTTTGTCGGCGGCTTCCCTTCGGAGCACAAAAGCTGGTTTATTCTGCGCACCGCGATGCAGTTCACCTCGTTGGGTGTTGTGATGATCTATTTTGCAGCGCTCGGCGAATTCGGAAGCATTGTGGTTGTTTTCCTGAGCTTTGTTCTGTTTCTGGTTGTTTCCAACCGCAACTGGATCTACACGGGCATTCTGATCTTTATTGCAATCTGCTTGTGTATCCCCATTGCCGGTGTGGTTGTCAAAGAGGGTAATGAATATATCGAAGCTGCCTACACTTATACAGAGGCAGAAGAGGAAGAGATGGGGCATGTTGAGCCTGCATCCACCTTCTTTACCCGTCAATATGAAAAAATATATTTCCGCGTGATGAATGTGGTGGACATCAACGGTACGGATCCCGACCGCTTGCCCGGTGTGCGTGAGCATATTCAGAAGGTAAGCAGCTATCAGCCTGCTGCTGCACTCAAGGCCATCGGTATCAGTGAGATTATTCCGACGCAGGCGCCCATTTTCCAATATGTTGCGGTCGGGGATGCGGACTATATTTACACAAGTGTGCTGCAGTGCGGCGGTTTTGTGAGTATCATCATTCTGTTGTTTGCTTATCTGCTGCTGGCGGATGCCGCATTCTCGCTCATCTCCAGCAACTGTGATATGATCAACCGTTATCTTGTCTTTACCATGATTTCCTCTGTGCTTGTGCAGATGGTTATCAATGTTCTTGGCGTTAACAACCTTATGCCGCTGACCGGTATCACTCTTCCGCTTGTCAGCCGTGGCGGCTCAAGCGTGACCGTCACACTGATGATGATTGCAATCGTATTGTTTGCGGATGCAAATTACATGGCAAGAAAGCAAAGCCTTGCCGACGCATGGAATACACAGGAAAATGCAGAGAAAGGAGTGATTGTGCGTGAAGAAGCCGAAGCCTGCAACGGATAAAAATGTGCATTATCCGGGCAAAAAGAAAAAAGATGAGAGCATTCACCGCTTTGCGGCCCTTCTGCGCAATCCCGGCAGAGCAGGCGGTATGACCAACCTGCTGATGATTACCCGTATGAGCTTTGCCATGTTTATGGTTGTGCTTCTGCTGTTGGGTGTCACGGTCTGGTCTGCAGTAAGAAACAATATTTCCATTGTGGATCCCGAATATGACCGCATCACGGTTGCCTATCTGGAGGATTACAACACCAAGGGCATTGTTTATGACCGCAATGGTGTGGTTATTGCGCAGACCATTGAGGAAAACGGCAAGAAGGAAAGGGAATATCGCTACATTGAAAGCATTGCGCATCTGATAGGCAGCTCCTACGGTCAGCGCGCCGTGGAAAGCTATTACCATAAAGACCTTATCGGCTATCGTCGTGAAAATGTCCGATCCGGCTACGGTGACAATGTATTTCTGACCATCGATGTGGAAATGCAGAATGCCATTTATCAGCTGTTGGGTGATATCGACACGGGCGGCGTTGTCGTTTCAGATGCAAAAACAGGTGAGGTGCTCACCATGATCAGCCTGCCGAGCTATGATTTTACCCTTTCTTCGGAGCAGGCAAATCAGCAGTACAACAATGGTGAATTTGTCAATAACTGCATGGCAAGCCTGACCCCCGGCTCGGTCGGTAAGCTCATTACCGCCTGCATCCTTGCTGAAAACAACTACAATCCGTCCATTTTTGACGGCGGTAAGGTGGAGTTCGAGGGCAATGTTGCCCCGGTCAGCAACTATGAGGGCAATGCCTATGCCGATCTGCAGATGCAGGGAGCCATTGAGCATTCCTCGAATGTATGGTTCAGCACGGCGGCATGGCAATTCTGCCATCTTGGCGGCTCATTCTCAACAGGTGAGTTTGTGCGCGGCATGTCAGAGCTTGGCATCAATGGGGTTATCATCACGCAGCTGGGTGAAATCTCGCAGAGCCATGAAATTTCCTCGGCTGACCCGAATGAGCTTGTGCAGTCCTCCTTCGGACAGGGTAAGATGCTTGTCAGTCCCCTTTACATGAACATTCTTACCTCTGCCATCGTCACGGACGGTGTAATGCATACCCCGTGGTTTGTAAGCCGCACCGAAAACCGCAACGGCAAGCTTATTTCGCAGACATTGCCGCAGCAGCTGCCTTATGCTGTCAGTGCAAATGCCTGCACTCTGGTCAGGGATGGTATGCTGCAGGCAGGCCGCGATGAATACGGATTCATTTACAACGGTCTTGAGGGTGAGGTGCTTGCAAAAACGGGTACTGCCGAAATTACAGGCACCCGTAACAACAAGTTTATCACCTGCTCCTTCCCTGCAAGTGATCCGCAATACACCTTTACGGTTTTCGATATTGACGGCCTCGGCATGAGCTATGACCTCAAGCCAACCGCACAAGCCATCATCAATGTTATTACCGAATACATGACCCCTGCAGTCCCCGAAGAATAACTCTGTAAGCCGCCCTGCGGGGCGGCTTTTGTGTTGGGCGGAATATGTGGCGCATTTTTTCATTTGTCTTGACAATTGTTAAAAAAAATAATATAATATAAATTCACATTGTATGCTTTTTTCCGGAGATGAAAATTATGATTTTTGATGATAATAAATACGAGGCTGAATTTCTTGCGGAGCTGTGCTCACAGTATCGCAACACCCTGCAGATCAAAACGCAGGATTTTGACCGCTATCACATCAAAAGGGGCCTGCGTAATGATGACGGTACGGGTGTTATGGCAGGTATCACGCAGGTTTGCAGCGTTGACGGCTACTATATCGAGGACGGTGAACGCGTCCCGCGTGACGGCAGACTGACCTATCGCGGTGTCAATATTTATGACCTTGTCGGTGCTTGCGTATCCGAGGATCGCTTCGGCTTTGAAGAGCTTACCTTCCTGCTTCTGTTCGGCTTTTTGCCCACGGGTGCACAGCTCAATCAGTTCCGCAGTGTGCTGTCACATTACCGTGAGCTGCCTGCGGCCTTTACCGAGGATGTTATCATGAAGGCACCCTCTCCGTCGGTTATGAACCGTATGCAGAGTGCGGTTGCAGCCTTGTATGCCTACGATCCGAATCCCGATGATATTTCTCCCGAGAACGTGCTTCGTCAGAGCATTCAGATCATCGGCAGACTGCCGTCCCTGATGACCTATTCCTATCAGGTCAAGCGCAGAAATTACCTCAACAAGAGTATGTATATTCATCCTCTCAAGCCCGAGCAGTCCACAGCACAGAGTATTCTCAACTCCATCCGCTCCAACCGCAAGTTCACGGATGAGGAGGCAAAGCTGCTCGACCTTTGCATGATGCTTCATGCAGAGCACGGTGGCGGTAACTGCTCCACCTTTGCCGTGCGCACACTCACCAGTGCAGGCACGGACACCTATTCCGCCATCGCTGCAGGCATCGGTGCTCTCAAGGGACCCAAGCACGGCGGTGCAAACATGAAGGTTGCCGAAATGGTGGAGGCCATCCGCAAGGAGGTTTCCGACATCACGGATGAGGGTCAGGTTGCAGATGCGCTGCGAAAGGTTGCACGCAAGGAAATCGGTGACCGCACAGGTCTTATTTACGGTATGGGTCATGCGGTTTACACCCTGTCTGACCCCAGAGCCGTTTTGCTGAAGGAAAATGCACGTTCCCTTGCCGAGAAAACAGGCTACGGCGACGAATGGAAGCTGCTTGACATCATTGAGCGCCTGACACCCGAGGTGTTCCTTGCAGAAACAGGCAAGGACAAAAAGCTGTGTGCCAATGTGGACCTGTATTCGGGTCTTATTTACCGCATGCTGGCACTGCCCGAGGATCTTTATACCCCCATTTTTGCCTGTGCTCGTGCAGCAGGCTGGTGTGCACACCGCATGGAGGAAATCCTCACAGGCGGCAGAATCATGCGTCCTGCCTACAAGAGCCTTTCGCAAAAACAGAAATATATTGTCATTGACGAACGATAAAATTCGCCTGACGAAGGGAAGCGAATCCGATTATGAAAAAAATTCAACTCAAGGGCATTGCAAAGCGCCTGCCTGTGATTGCACCCGTGCTTGCCATGCTCGTCGGTCTGCTTGTGCTGCTGCCGCTTCGCATTTCGCAGATTTTCAATAACACTGATATTGCAACGGGCTTTTTCCTTGAACGCAATGCAGGTGTATATGTGTTTTACATCGTTGCGGTGCTGACCGTGCTTGTTGTGGCTGTTTTGTGCTTTGTGTGCGGACAGCTGCCCACGCATGAGGTCAGACAGGAAAAAAGATTCGGACTCGGCATCGGCAGCATGGCCCTTGCTGCTGCATTCGGTATTCATGCATTGAATGATTTGTCCGTTATGGTGCAGCAAAGCAAGGCTGCAGGTCTTTCGGTGTATGAATTCTGTGTCGGCAACGGCACGGTACGCAGCTTTTTTGAGGCTGTGCTCGGCTGTGTCACCATGGTGGCTCTCGCTCTGCTTGCGGTCGCCTGTGTCACAGGCAAAACCAAATGGCTGCGTTTTCCTGCCGTTCTGTTTTTGGCCGCACCGCTGTGGGGCACACTGCGTGTGATCTTCTATTTCACCCACACCATCAGCTATCTTGTGCTTGCTGAATTGTTCTGTGAGCTGTATGCAACCATTTTCCTGATGCTGTTCCTGTTCAGCATTGCACGCTTCTTCACCGAAACAGGCTCGGAGGGCGGCACATGGGTCGTTCTGAGCACAGGTCTTTTGAGCGCACTGTTCTGCATGCTTGCAAGTGCGCCGCGTCTGATCTCCTCCGTGGCAGGCAATGGCACGGTGGACGGCTTCGGCGTGAATCCCATTTTCGTTATGGGCACTGTATTTTCTGCCTTTGCTGTGGCATCTGTGCTCACAAACGGTGTTGCCGCAAAAGAAGAAAACAAAGAAGCCGACCCTGCTATGGTCGATGAAAACACGGAAATTCCCGTGGAGCCCTTTTCTGCAGAATAAGAGAAAATTATGGAATTATTTTTTGAAAATGTATGGATCGCGGCACGGCAGGTGCTGATTCTGTATGTCATGGTTGCTGTCGGCTTTGTGTGTGACCGCACAAAGCTGTTTACCGAAAAAACCGCAAGGCTGACCAATAATCTGCTGTTTTATGTCATCACAACGGCTGTTATTGTCAAATCCTTTGCAACAACTCCCTTTACACCCGAAACAGCAAAGCAGCTGCTGTTGGCTTCGTTGTGTGCTCTGGGTACGCATGTGGTCGGCATTCTGATTACACTGCCCTTGTACCGCAAGGGAAAGCCGCATGATGTGATTTACAAATATGCCTGCATTTACGGCAATTTCGGCTACATGGCTCTGCCGTTGGCACAGGCACTGCTCGGCGACGAGGGTGTGCTGTATTGCTCGATGGGTGTTCTTGTGTTCCAGGTTTTGTGCTTCACCCACGGCATCAGCCTGATGAACAAAACAGGCGAAAAAACAAAATTCAGCATCAAAAAAATTCTTCTCAACCCCGGTATCATCGGTGTTGTGCTCGGTCTGCCGTTCTTTTTAACAGGCATTCAGCTGCCTGAATTCCTGCTTGAGCCCGTATCGGGCATTGCAAGCATGAACACACCGCTTGCCATGATTCTGTTGGGCACTTATATGTCTGCCTGCGGTCTGAAGGGGCTGTTTTCGGACAAACGGCAGTATTTTGTTTTCTTTATCAAAAACATTGTTGTTCCGTTCGTCATGCTTGCCGTTCTCAAGGGCACAGGTGCCGTAACGGGCACACTGCTCATTTCTACTCTCATTCAGGCCAGTGCGCCCTCTGCCAACAACACGGTTATGTTTGCCGCCATGTACGGCCATGACACAGGGGTTGCAACCAGAACGGTCACCTTCTCCACCTTTGCGAGTGTGCTGACGATGCCCTGCATCATCGCACTTGCACAGCTGTGAGCACCGTCGGCAGGGAAGCCCTGCAAGATATTCTGCAGGATACCGTCTGGGGTGTCTGTCCGTTTGATGCGGTCAAGGAGCATCTTTTGCCTGTGCGCTCGCGTGAGCGTATTCCCGAAAATGCAAAAAGCATTCTTGTTTTTGTGTTTCCGTATCTGCTTGAAGAAGAAATTTACACCGATGCGCGGCTTTCCCGTTTTGCCGTGTCAGCGGATTATCATATTCTCTGCGGTGAGGTTTTGCAGCAATGCTGTGAGCGGCTTGCGCAGAAATTTCCCGACCATACCTTTGTGCATTTTGCAGATGCGTCACCCATTCCCGAGGTGTCGGCTGCTGTAACTGCAGGACTTGGTGCTGTCGGCAAAAACGGCCTTCTGCTGACCGAAAAATACGGCTCATGGGTCTTTCTCGGTGAAATCGTGACCGACCTCGAGGTGCAGTGTGAGGCATTGCCCTGCCGTGCGTGCATCGGTTGCGACAAGTGCATAAAGGCTTGTCCCACAGGTGCCCTGTCGGAAAACGGTTTTCAGCTTGAAAAATGTTTGTCGCACATTTCGCAGAAAAAAAAGTTGACCGAAGAGGAAGCAGACCTGCTCAAAAAGAACAATACTTTATGGGGCTGCGATTGCTGTCAGACAGCATGTCCCTACAATGCAGACGCACAAACCACATTCATGGAGCGCTTCCGTGCCACGGCACGGACCATACTCACCCGTGATGACCCCGAACGGGTCTATATGTGGCGCGGTGATGCGATATTCAGAAATTTATCATTGTTAGAAGAAAGCGATGCTTGAATGCAAAATGCAAAATGCAAAATGCAAAATGCAAAATTAAAGGAATGGCGTTGCCATTATAGAAAATAAAATTACTCGTTTTGTGGTTTCAAATTTTTATTTGAACTTATTTTTAATATCTGTTTATAAACAAGACGAAAGATGATTGTTTAAATAATTACAATTTTCATTTTTATTGCAAATTTCTGTATGCTCTATAATCGGAGCGATAGCGACCCGATAATTTTGCATTTTGCATTTACAATTTTGCATTTACCATTGGAGGCTTTATGGCTGCAGCTGCTCAAAAAACAGAGGTCATTCCGCAGTCCCTGCACACACTCATCCGTGCAGGGCGCTGTCCGCATGCGCTTCTGTTGGCAGGCGGAAACGACCGTGACCGCAAAAAGGCTGCCGAAACCGTTGCCATGGCACTGCTGTGCGAAAACCGTGCATCGGCACCCTGCGGAAAATGCCGTGCCTGTGTCAAGGTCAAGGCAGGTGCACACCCCGATTTAAGCAGCTTTGCAGGCACTGAAAAAGCACACACCGTCGGTATTAACATTATCCGTGAGGGCATTTTATCCTCGCTCTATATTGCGCCCAATGAGGCGCAGCGCAAGGTCTATATTCTGCACGATGCAGACGGTATGACCCGTGAGGCACAGAATGCATTTCTCAAAACACTCGAGGAGCCGCCTCCGTTTGTCAGCTTCGTGTTGGCGGCAAGCGGTACGCAAAAGCTGCTCACCACCGTGCTTTCGCGTTGCACCACCTTCAACCTCGGTGAAAAGGAAGAAAAAGAGGGCTCCGAGCGCGATATTGCAGCAGCCCTTGCAGCTGCCCTCGCTTCGGGCAGTGAATTTGAGCTCATTCAGGCTGCAGCACCCTTGCAGAAAAATCGTCGCCTTGTGCGCAAAACCGCTGTGTTCTTGCAGGGCATCCTGCGTGATGCTGCCGTGGCGGATGTCAATGCGTCTGCCTTGTCGGGCTGTGACCGCGAGGCCATGCTGCTGGGCAAAAAGCTGACCATGCAGCAGCTTACCGCTTGTATGCAGGTGCTGCGTGATATCATCGTCTATGCCGACAAAAATGCGAATGAAAATCTTCTGCTGAGTGTGCTGACGGCACACCTTGCAGATGCTGTTAAAAAATAAGGTCAACCGAAAGGAAGATGTTTTATGGCCGTTGTTATCGGCGTACGTTTTAAAGATGTAGGCAGGGTCTATTATTTTGATCCGCTTGATTATCAGCTGCAGAAGGGACAGATGGTTATTGTTGAAACTGTCCGCGGTGTTGAATGCGGCACCGTTGCACAGGAAAACAAGGAGGTTTCCGACGAGGAGCTTGTAAAGCCCCTCAAGCCCATCATCCGTCCTGCCACCGAAAAGGATGAAAAGCAGCTTGTTATCAATGCCGAAAAAGAGAAAAAGGCATTTGAGATCTGCGAGCAGAAGATTGCTGCACGCGGACTGGATATGCACCTTGTCGGTGCGGAATACACCTTTGACTGCGCAAAGCTGCTGTTTTTCTATACTGCGCCCAACCGCGTGGACTTCCGTGAGCTGGTCAAGGATCTTGCATCGGTGTTCCGTGTGCGCATTGAGCTGCGCCAGATCGGTGTGCGTGATGAAGCCAAAATGCTCGGGGGCTTAGGTATTTGCGGCAGACCCTTCTGCTGCAAGGAATTCTTGTCCGACTTCCAGCCTGTTTCTATCCGCATGGCAAAGGAGCAGGGACTTTCGCTCAATCCCGTCAAGCTCAGCGGCACCTGTGGCAGACTTATGTGCTGCCTGAAATATGAGCAGGCTTCTTATGAGCACCTGCTGAAAATCACCCCCAAGGTCGGCGCCTTGGTGGAAACAAGCGAGGGTAAGGGCACGGTTGTGGACAATAACCTGCTTACAGGTGTGCTCAAGGTGCGTCTGGAGCGCCGTCCGGATGCTGCACCGCTGGTCGTGCACCGCAAGGACTGCAAGCTGCTGCGTGACGGACAGATCCGTCTTGACAAATCCGAACTGGAAGCTCTGAAGGGTATTGAATAATATATCGCACAAAATATTGAAATCTTTTGATTTTTCCCTATTGATATTTGACTATCATGTGCTACAATGATAATACATTACTAAAAAAGGAGGCACTCTCATGGCATACGTAATTAACTCTGATTGCATCGCTTGCGGCGCTTGCGCAGGTGAATGCCCCGTTGAAGCTATCACCGAAGGCGATGGCATCTATGTCATTGATGCTGATGCTTGCATCGAATGCGGCGCTTGCGCAGATGCTTGCCCCGTCGGCGCTCCGGTAGCTGAATAAGCAATCGAAAACAAACGAAAAGACCTCTCACTTGTGTGGGGGGTCTTGCGTTTTATTGCCCCCTTTTCTTTTGCGCAGAAATAATGTATAATGATAAAAAATAAGGTTCTTCACGGAAATGTGGGGGATTTTGCTACAGATAAATTATGGTTTATCGTGCTACGCACGAACACCATAATAATGATATATCCGCTTTGCGGATATGATATATCTTCGATATGATGAATGATATATTTTCCTGACGGAAAATATTGAGGGTCGCTGACGCTCCGATTTATAAA
>JAZOWJ010000109.1:0-32526 GCA_045659125.1 Acutalibacteraceae bacterium | reverse complement strand
ATCGTCTGTGATTTCAAAAACCTCTGTTGCCGCATCACCTGCAACGGGAGGAGTAAAAATATGCCCCTGCGGCTCGGCAGGAATGAAAAGAGAAAAAAGCGAGGTCAGAAAAACGCTCAATGCCGTAAAAAAGGGCATGATGTAGCGCGGATTAAAAGAGTAAAAAAATGACTTGATTGAATCCATACTTATTCCTCCATACATTAAATTACATAAACCGTATTCCGCTGTTATGTTTAATACAATTATAATCCTTCCGTTTGTGTATGTCAATTCTGATTTGGATATTTACGCATCCCTTGCCATGCTGACCTCTGAAAGTTTTTGCAACAAATTTTCTTGTTTGCTTTTCCGTTCTGTGCTATAATACAAAAAAAGGCGGTGAAAAAATATGATTCAAAAAATAATATCTTGCTTGACCGTGCTTCTGCTTCTGTTTTCCTGCATCAGTATTGTCGCTTTTGCTGAAGAAGCTTCCCCTGTCGGACAGCAATCTGCAATCCCCTTGCGTGTCGGCGGTGGCGGTGGCAGCAGTGGTGGTGGCGGTGGCGGTGGCAGCAGCGGTGGCGGCGCGCATCACACAGGCGCGACCCGACGGACAAGCCTGCTTGAATCCATTGTGCATTTTCTTATGATGCCGTTGCTTTTGTTTTCATCCTCCATCATTTTTTATTTCAAGATCACACAGCGTGCAAGAAAATCCCGCAAGCTGATGAAGCAGATGCTCAAAAGTGACAATGCGTGGAAATACAAGGACATTGCATCCACCGTCAACGATTGCTACTTTGCCGTGCAGAATGCATGGGCAGGAATGGATATGACCCCTGCCTCGCAATATTTGTCCGATGAGCTGTTTGAAAGCCTGCAGACAAAATTAAAATGGATGGCCTACAGAAAAGAGCAGAATATTTTAAAGAATATCCGCCTTTTGCAGGCACTTCCCGTCGCGGTGCATGATGATAACGACAATGCCCGTGACTTTATATGGTTTTACATAAAAGGAAAGATGATTGATTACACAATCAACACCGAAACACAGATGAAAACCGACGGCAACACAAGTGCAGCGTCTTTTACGGAATACTGGCAATTCATGCGAAAAGAAGACCAATGGGTTTTGCATAAGATTTTACAGAAAAATGAAGCGGATCAGATTCCGTTTGCAGACTGATACCGCGGAGGTTTACCATGCAGATTCTACAAACCGTTATTTCTTATCTCGCCATCGCGGCAGCTTTTCTTTCATCTTTATTTTCGTGGGGGGAAACGGAAATGGTACCGTTTGCAAATGACTACACAATACCTGAAAGCATTCCCGAATACAGTACGATTCCGACCGAGCCGAAAGCCGACTGGAATGCAAAATGGATCTGGGATCAGGACAATCTGACACAGAAAAATGTGTGGATGTGCTTTGTCAAAAAGGTGAATCTTACCCATAAGCCCGACGAGCTGCCTGCGCACATTGCGGCTGATTCAAAATACTGGCTTTATATCAATGGGGAAAACGTTATTTTTGAAGGCGGTGTCAAGCGCGGCCCCGAAAAAAACGGCAGCTACTATGACACAAAGGATATTGCCCCCTACCTCAAAGAGGGCGAAAACACGATTTGTGTTCTCGCGTGGTACTGGGACAATGAAACGAGCTACTCCTACCACAGCAGCGGACAGGGCGGCTTCCTGTTTGAAGCCGTGAACGAGGAAATTTCCATCCTTTCCGACAGCAGCTGGAGGGTTAAAAGAAACCCCGCCTACATTGACAGCAAGCTCTATCCGCCCAATTACCGTATTCCGGAATACAGCATTTATTTCGATGCGAGGGAAGCAACGGATTGGACGAGTGCGGATTTTGATGCTTCCGACTGGAAAAACGCAACCGAATATGCCGTCGGCGGCGAGGGAGCTTACGGCAAATTATATCCCCGCGGAATTCCGTTTTTAAAGGATTACGGCCTTAAAAACTATGAAAACTCCGAAGATTACGAGAATTACACCGTCAAAAAGCTGGGCGGTGAAAAAATCACCGTCCATATTCCCTACAATGCCCAGGTCACACCATACTTAAAAATCAAGGCCCCTGCAGGCAAGAAAATCCGCATCACAACCGAAAACACCCTCATCGGTGCGGTTTCATCCACCTATATCACAAAAGAGGGTGAGCAGGAGTTTGAAGCTCTCGGCTGGTTCAACGGTGAGCATATTACCTATAAAATCCCGAAGGGGGTCACGGTCGTTTCGCTCAAGTACCGCGAAACGGGCTATGACAGTGCATTCAGCGGTGATTTTAAATGCGATGATGAATTCCTCAATTCTCTGTGGCAGAAATCCCTTCGTACCCTGTATGTGACCATGCGCGACAACTACATGGATTGCCCCGACCGTGAACGTGCCCAATGGTGGGGCGATGTCACAAGCGAAATGATTATGACCATGTACTCCATGGACAGCAGCTCCTACCTGCTGTATCAGAAGGGTGTGCAGGCCATGCTGTCGCACGTGGACGAAACAAAGGTACTGCAGACGGTCGTTCCCATTCACGGTGACTACTTTGAGCTGCCCGTGCAGCAGCTGGCCGGCATCGTCGGCTTCATGACCTACTATGACTACACGGGCGACATTTCCTTTATCGAAAAGGTATATGATGCTTCCCTTGCCTATCTGAAGCTTTGGGAAACGGGTGAAAATAATCTTGTTGTGCATCGCGGCGGCTCGTGGGATTGGGCTGACTGGGGCAGCAAGGAGGATATGACTGCCATTGAAAACGCATGGGTTTACTATGCACTTTCCGCCACGGAAAAAATGGCAGCCTTGCTTGGCAAAAATGAGGACCTTGCCTTCATCACTGCCCGAAAGGCCGCCATTGCAGAGGGCTACAAGGCACTGTGGACAGAGGATGGGTTCATGAGCAGCGATGCGAAAAAGCCCGATGACCGTGCCAATGCCCTTGCCGTACTGGCAGGTCTTGCAACGCAGGAGCAATATGAAACCGTCACCAACGTGCTGCTGACTACGCAGAATTCGAGCCCGTATATGGAATACTATGTACTGGAAGCACTTTGCAAAATGGGTAAATACGAGGATGCAAAAGACCGAATCAGGCTGCGCTATGCAGACATGGTGAACACGGATTACTCGACCCTGTGGGAATTCTGGGAATCCTGGAGAGGTACAATGAACCACGCATGGAGCGGCGGTCCGCTTGTGATCATGAGCCGTCATTTTGCAGGCATTGCCCCCATGGAAGCGGGCTATGAAAAGGTGAAAATCGATCCGCAGTATTCCCTGTCCGACTCCATGACCTGCACCGTACCGAGTGTGAAGGGACTTATCACCCTGCATTATGAAAAAACGGACGGAATTTACAGAATTGACCTCACCCTGCCCGAGGATATGCAAACCGTTCTGACAATACCCGACGGCGCCGTTGTTTCCGTTAATAAAAAGGTTTATTACCAAAACGCGAACTATATGAACGCAGACCGCGGCAATGTGGAAATTGCGGTGAAATAACCACATTATTATATATAATTGAAACATATAGCAAAAGAGGCTGCATGCAGCCTCTTTTGTTTTTTTGCTGCTGTCTTGAAAAAAATCTCAACTTTTTTTGAAAAAGGTATTGACAAACGGCGAAAAACAAGTATAATAACGATAGTGATTATCGTTAGCGATAACACACAAGCCGAAAGGAGAACAAAAATGGTCAGTCAAAGACACTCCCGACAACGGGACGCAGTGTACGCCCACCTGTGTGCACGGTATGACCACCCCACGGCAGAGGAAATTTATTTTTCCGTCAAGCAGGAATTCCCTGCATTGAGTCTGGCAACGGTCTACCGCAATCTCACCCAGCTGTGTGAAGAGGGCAAGGCACAAAAAATTGCCGCCGACGGCATTGTGCGGTTCGACGGAAATGCCTGCGGACACAGCCACCTCATCTGCAACACCTGCCGTGCAGTCATCGACCTGCCGCTGGATGCAGAACCGATCATCGAAAAAGCAAGAGCGATGACCGACAGCGAAATCCTTTCCGGTGCCATCATGCTCTACGGCACCTGCAAAAAATGTAAAGCATAACACGAAGGTGTTATCATAAATCAAAAATTATTTTATATGTATTTTATGGAGGTAATGAAAATGAAGAAGTTTGTTTGTTCCGTTTGCGGTTATGTTCACGAAGGTGATTCCGCTCCCGAAAAGTGCCCCGTTTGCAAAGTCCCTGCTGAAAAGTTCAACGAAGTTGTCGGCGAAATGAAGCTGGCTGCCGAACACGAATATGGTGTTTATGCCAAGACCGTCAAGAACAATCCCGACATCTCCGAAGAAGACAAGAAGTATATCTTCGAACAGCTCATGGCTAACTTCAACGGCGAATGCTCCGAAGTCGGTATGTATCTGTGCATGGCACGCATCGCTCACCGTGAAGGCTATCCCGAAGTCGGCCTGTATTGGGAAAAGGCTGCTTACGAAGAAGCAGAACACGCAGCAAAGTTTGCTGAACTGCTCGGCGAAGACCTTGAACCCATGATGAAGGCTACCACCAAGGACAACCTGAAGTGGCGTGTTGACTGCGAATACGGCGCAACCCAGGGCAAGTTCGACCTCGCTGCATGCGCAAAGAAGAACGGCCTGGATGCAATCCACGACACCGTCCACGAAATGGCTCGTGACGAAGCCCGCCACGGCCGCGGCCTCGAAGGTCTGCTCAAGAGATATTTTGGCTAATTCTTTCAGGGGGAGCAGACACTGCTCCCCCGTTTTGCTCTTTTTTCCGCAATACTCTTTTGTTTTTCAAAACGAAAAGGAGGCGAAGCAGCTATGAAATTCGGATTGACACATAAGTTTTCTCTGCAAGTCAGAAAACAACCGGATGATGAATCGCTGAACCGTCTTGTGACAAAACTGGAGGATGACTGCAATACACATTTCTCCTGTTGCGTCAACGAACAGCAATTTCGAATGCACCCCGAACATTTTGTCCGAATGTATTCAGATGTGTGTTCAAACGAATACTATAACTGTTTTGTGACAGATGTGAAGGGTGAATTCAGTGAAACGGATGCGCAAAACAACCTGCTGCTTACCTGCCGGCCGACCAAAAGAATCCGTATTTTTCTTTCCTGCTGGTTCGGTTTTTTGGCTTTTGCGGAATTGTTCCTTGTTCTTGCCCTTGCATTCGGCGGCACGGAAGATTGGTGGGCGTTGCTTTTCCCCTTTGCGATGGGAGCCGTTGCATATCTGATATCTTATTTCGGCACTGCGCACTTTGTTAAAAAAATCATAGCGGCTATTGAAAAGTGTTTATGAAATAAACATTTTTCAATACCTGTATATGAAAGGAGTCATTTAAAATGTTTGAAAAAGTTATCATAGCCCTTATTCTTGTCCTTGCTGCGGTGCTGGTGTTTTCCGGCTGCACAAAGCTCGATCGGATGGAAGACAAAATCGAAAACCGTGTCGATCGGATCGAAGATGTAATCGAAAGCAAGGTTGACCCCATTGAGGATGCAATCGAAAGCAAGGCCGATGCAGTGGAGGATGCAGTTGAAAATGCCCTTCTCGGTAATCCGACCCATGCCGCACCGACAGGTGATGCCGTCACACCGACAAGTGTGCCTGCGCAAGACCCCATCGTTCCTGCAGAGCCCACACCTGTCACCAACCCTGCGCAGGAATCCATTGACAAGGTTGCTGATATCCTCGGCGGCATTCTCAAAGAACAGGCCTCGGGTGTAACCGTGCCCGATTCCGTGGTTGACAGCGGTGTTTCCTCATCCCTCGAGCAGCCTGTTTTCATCACACCCGAAGAAGCAAAGCGCATTGCACTTGACCACGCAGGTGTATCGGCAGAGGATGCTGTTTTCGACCGCACCGAACGCGATTACGACAACGGTATTCACCATTATGAAATCGAATTTCGTGTCGGCTTCACCGAATACGAATACGACATCCACGCCGAAAACGGCACCGTTTTATCCTTTGAAAAAGACAACTGACCTTTCTTCTTCATATCTCCAAAAGGTACCCCCGGCTAAACCGGGGGTACCTCATATGCTTACAAATCCCTATATTACCGACATAGCCTCAAGGCATACTCTACGGCCACCAACCGCAAAGGCTTGTGCTTGCTACCCGTAAACGGAGCATGCATTCTTTGAGCATATATCATATCTTCATCCAATTGACTTTTTATGCGTTCAGCAAACATCTGTTTCCGTATTTGTACTTCAAATTCGCATGACACACAAAGATTATTTATGTGCTTTTTCCTTTGAAAGACCCTACAAATTCTGATACACTCATTTTTGGTGGAATACTTACCAACAGGTGTATATGATCGGGGCATATTTCTCCCTCTATGATTTCTACACCTTTCCATTGGCAAAGCGTTCTTAATATTTCTCGTATCGCTTCTCTGTGTTCTCCATAACATACTTTACTGCAATACTTCGGGGCAAATACTATATGGTATTTGCAATTCCATTTTGTATGTGCTAAACTATGTGTGGCATTATTTTGTTCTGACATTTTAATGTCCTCCTGATGTGTTATTTTGTTTGCGTAACTGGCAGGTCACGCTTTTATTTTAACACATCAGGAGTTTTTTTCTCACTCATAGGCAATAGCCTTTTTTGAACCCCGCCACTATGGCAGGGTTTTCGATTACAACAAAAAACCGCCTTACAAAAGGCAGTTTTATTGTTTTTACATTTTGTCAAATGTCTTTCTGTATATACATAATCAAATAACTTTTGTTCCGCAATTGGGGCAAAATATATTTTTGGTATCCAATTTCATGCCACAATTTTTGCAATAATTGTTCATCAGAACAGTAGCTTCAGGATCTGCATCTACATCGTCAACAAAATGGGTATATTGCAAATTTACATACGGATCGGAAATTACACCTACGGTGGATTGATTCTTATCAACAAACAAATGCGATCTGTTTTTAAAGTACTTTATATTTGCAAACATAACAACCAGGTTACAAGCAAATGTTACAAAGGAAGTTGCAATGACCGGTTGAGAAGTAATTACGGATGCTATAATTGCATATGCAAGCGAAATAACCGCGGTACAAGCATACAGAACACAAAGGAACTTAATCGAATCCGGCTTGAATTTCGCCAGCTTTTGCCTGACCACAATCGCAAAGACAGCAATGCCTACCAACAAAATACCGTAAACAATATCAACAACCTGCAAAGCAGTTCCGTAATACGCATAAATCTGTTCTGCGGTTACTTCCGTATTCGACTCAAGCATGTATACAATACCCGTTATGTACTGCACTCCGGAAACAAAATTAAGCAATGCCCCGGCAAACAGACTAAAATAGATGGTAAACTTATACCACTTCATGCCAAGTTGTTTTTCATTCGCAGTTTTAGACATATTAACCTCCTGATAATTATGAATATAAAAAATCATCAATTATATAGTCATATATCGACACTCTTTCTGTAAAAGCACAAAAACATCATTTCCATATTCGAACGGAACAAAAGAACAGTATTTCATCATAGAGATAACTTATTGTTTATTTCAGCAAACAATTCTTGAATAACTTTTTTTACAGGTTGCGCAATTATTTTAATATTGAAACTTTCAACAAAGTTTACACACCAATTTCCAGCAGTTTCAATCCATTTTATTAATTCGCCTGAAGGCTTTTTGGCTGATAAATAATATAAATTAAAAATCTGATAATAAAGAGCCAAGAAAAATCTCAATCCTTGCTCTTCTTTTTCATTTTCTAAAACTATATTTGCAATCTGAGCAGATTTTTTAAAATTCTTTTTGCTGAACTGTAAAATCATAAGAGATACAATTGCATCTTTATCGTGAAATTCATCTGCTAATTTTATAATTAACTGTTCTTTTTCATCAACATGTTCATCATTTGGCATAGCCACTATTTTCTCGCGAAGTACAATCTGTGGAATAACAAATGAAAAAATCTGATCTTCTGAAAACAATTGTGCAAGATCTTTGTTTTCGCTCTTTTTGTACAATTCAATCACGTCAATAAGATACTGTGGATGGTTTTTGAATTTTTCGGGAAGCATATTCATGTAGGAAAATGCTTCTTCGATATTTCCTTTTATTGTTTCAATCGCAATATGTAGATGATATCCTTGATAATTATCTGGATATACTTTAATTATTTTTTTTGCGATTTTTTCTGCCTTTAAAAACATTTCATTTTCGATATAAAAAACTGCCAAACAAGAAAAACTAGCCCATTTAATTTCTTCAGAATCAGCAAGTTCTAGTGCCTTTTGAAAAGAATTCTCAGCACTTATATTGTCTTGCATGTCTTTTTGCAACAAAGCACAAGTCAAATAAACTTCTGCTTTAATATAATTCTTTTTTATAGCTGTTTGTATATATTGAAAAGCAAGTTTTTCATTATTAAAAAGCAAACAAACTTTTCCAAGATAATAGGGAATGACTCCTTCTTCCGGATATTTTTGTGCAAGATCATGCAGAAAATTTACAGCACTCGCATAATCATAATTTTCCAGCATATTGTCAATGTTGGTTATTTCAGTTAATAAAACATTATTCATATCTTTTCTCACTTTTCAACTGTTAATTTTTGGAGATATCTTCTGCAATATCTGGAATTTTACCTGTTCCAGCAGCCTCTCCTATAAAATCTACAATTTCTCCACCCAGTTCCCAAATATCCTTTCCGCCATCATAGACATCTTCACCAAAATCATACATATCTTCCCAAAAACTAAACAATTTATTGCTGCCAGAAAGCGCTTCATGAAGAAGGTCTTCAACTGGAGATTCTCCGCTTGCCAAATTCCAAAAAGACTCTAAATATCCATAACCGGTTTCGATATTTTTTAAGGTAACAACATGATTTTTCTTTCCAAATCTCCTGTAGAGAGCTTGCCATTGTCGATAATCATCCTTATATTCATCAAGCATATCAACCTTGTGTACAGTATCAAGTTTGGAATCAAAACCAAATGAAATATCTGCTATCTTGGACGGATCATCAAGGAATTTTTTGCAATCACTGAATAAACCAAGACCTGTGCTAAGCGCATCAATTCTTTCAGAGGCCGATTTCATCCAGGAAATAAGCCCACCTGCACCGTTGATTTGCTCATCTGCTTCCAATGCTTCCGTCAAACCGGAAACCCCACCATAGGATTCACCGTATTCGACAGCAAGGTGTTTCTGTTCAGAGTTACCTGTAAAATAAGATACAAGATAACCGATACCTAATGCTCCCAAACCGGCAGCATTACTACCAACAGCAAAGACATCATCAATTAGCCCCCATGTGTCAGTAAAAATACCAATATAATTTCCAGTAACTACATTTTTAATCATACTGCCTGGCATAATGAGTACATCAACAATACCATGTAACAAACTGCCAAAAAATCCTTTAGTTGCCGTCAATGCAGCTTCTTTAGCACACCAATCCAGATCACGTTCAAATTTTTTATTAATTTCTCCATCGAGAACTCTTAATTTATTATCAAATGCTGCGGTTCCCGCTCTGATTGTATCTGCATCACATATGGAGAAATTGGGGTTAATGGTACTACATAAAAATTTGAGTTTTTCGTTGTATGTACTTATGCGATCGTTGATATTGCCGAATGCATTTTTGTATTCCTTGTCGACCGCGTAAACATCTTCAAAAATTTGCTCTAACTTCTTTTTTGTTGTATCAGACATATCCAAAACACTTCTCTGATACGATTCAACATTCGACATGTCATCATCAAGGGAAAGAAAGCCAATCCATTTCCCTGCATACAAAAAAGCATCGCCGATTGTATCTGTTACCTTACACCACGTACTTTTATTGATATCATCGATTTCGTTCGACAATTTTGTTTTTGTCTCCTCTGTAAAATCACGAACCATAAAAATCTCCTATAGTATAATTTTTTTACAATTATTTCACAATCCTATGTAATGGTAGCTGCTGTAAATCAAAATCAGTAATATGTTTTATCTGGAGCCGCCCCCGCCCTCTCCGAAGACTGAGATATTGGTTGCAGAGCTCTTATCAGCAGTATCAAACATATCACTGGCCCCACCAAGAAAAAGAATAGTATTATTAATAACCTCTCCTAAACACCTGCAAGATTCTTTAATATTCTTACACAAATCAACTAACTCATTGTGCGTATCCCCCTTACCAAAAGAAGATACAGGGATTTCTTTATTATAAGCTTCTTCACAAGAAGAAAGTAAGGTTTTTAAAATGGAGATTGAGTTTTTTGTTTGTTCTTTGTCAACTTTAAAAGTAGCCATTTTTGTTCGCTCCTTTAATTATCATAAAGATGCTTATCTGCCTTGTCCACTTTTGCTATAAAAGCTGTACAAGTTCGTTCGATTATAGAAACAAGCGCATCAGGCGTTGCGCTGTTCTCCTGCAGGTTAGACCTAACTTGATTCAAGAACTCTCTGATTGCATCAGCTGTTTGCCCTTCCATGATTCCTTGTTCAAGAACTGAATTCATTGTACGAATATATTGAACAGTTATACTTGAAAGACTTTCGCATTGTGCCACAGCATATGCTTTTGTTGCTTCTACAAATTCGTCTTCTATAACTAAACTCATCACACAACCTCCAAACTATTTGATGTTTTATTAGCTTGTTCAGTCTCCGCTTGTGCGGCTGCTTCAGCAGCGGCTGCTTCCTGTGCAGCAATCGCTGAAGAAATGTAATTATTTTTTTGTCGTGTCAATGAAGATACATTCGAATTACATTGAGATATTTCGTTTCGTAAGTTTTCTATTTGATTTTGTAATTCAGTAATTTTGTTACTGATTTTTGTAAGGGCGTTCTCTATGCTGCTCTTTGCGTCCGTATGACTTTTTCCGCTGATGATGTCAAGAAAATCAGAAAAAAAGGTCATCTTTAAAATAGATAAGGGGTTGACAATTAGTAAAGGGAGATTTGTTATTTTTTTTACAGATTCAGTAACAGCAGAAGAAACAGCATTATCAACATTGTTTACCTTTGTTTTAACATTCTCCAAATCACTTATGTCATCTTCTAGTTGTTTAATTGTTCTACTACACTCACTGATTCTTTGATTGTTATTACTGATTTGTGCATCATATGAAGCAACCGTACTGTCATAATAACTCATTTTGTGCCTCCTATTAAAAAATATATAAATCCTACAAGGACTAAATGGTCAAGATTGGAACTCACATAAACACTTTATGTGAGTTCCACAGTTGCTTTGGGAAAACAAGCATTCCTTTAGCCAGAAATTGCAGCAGCACCTGCTTGGTCTTCGTCTTTTCTGTTGGCAAGATAAGACTTGATATAATCAGATACTTCCTGTATTGCTGCGCTTGCAGCTTCAAGCTTCGGAATATGATCACTATCAATTCTTGCAACAAAGGCTTTTGCTGTTTCATTACTCCAACCCTGCTGAAGATCAGCATTCATGCTCTTAATTGCAGCAACAATGTCCATAATTGCAGATGCTTGTCTTGCATATTCGGTTTGGCCTGTTGTTACCACTTCATAATCGATGAAATTTATTGCCATTTTTACACCTCCTTTTCCTTTGTATTAATTAAAGCTTAATAAATAAGCAATAATTATCAATGTAATACTGTCTTTATCTTTTTAAGTTCATTACCGGATAAGAAATAAGCTTCATTGTCTTTCAGCGGAGCCTTAAATTTTTTCAAAAGAGACAGAGGACAATCAAACAATTTTACACTGTTAAGATCTTCAAACATAATAAATTGATAATTATCTTTCATCATCTTCAATACTTCAGGAGAACCATATACTATTTGCTCATTTTCAATATTTGTGAAAAGAATGAGAGATTTCAGATTCTTATATTTTTTAACAATTTCTTTGTAAGTTTCCAAGACTCTGCGATTTTCACTGATATAGCCGGCTGCATCAGTCGTGTTTATAACAAGAACAATCGGTCGCATATTTTGCAAAGCATCAATACCTTTCATTTCACGTGCAGCATATCGTTCAACTAAAATATTCTTAAGATTCAACAACATCTCATCCAAATCTTCTGTTTTCTTTGAATATAGAAATACATTATCTTGCTCTGCGATGTCACTAAAGATGCCTGAATAATCGTCCAAGATATACATTTCTAAAGCAAGATCTGCGAATGATTTCTTAAGATAATTGATAAAATTATTTTTATTTTCAATATGGCTACCCGAAAGAACAAGAACATCCTGTCGAGCGAAGTCCAATATTGTTGGTGCAACATTTGCAAAGTTAACACCAATAAACAACTGATCAGAATTGGATACAATTCCATATTCTGTTTCTGCCATACTGCTCAAAAGGATATCAGGAACAACAGGTATCTTTTTGGCTTTACTGGTGTACCGTTTGTTTATCTCCTCAATAAACATTGAAATGCTTTGCACACGCTCAAATTCTTTTTCACCTTTAAAAGAAATATATGTTTGTGCTTCAAAAATTTCTTTTTCTTTTTGCACTAAACACCGTCCCGGAATATTTTCCGGCTGTATTTTGCAACGATCAAATATAGCACTATACTCTGTCGAATCATTGCAAGATAATGCGATACGCTGATTAATGCACGAAAAATACTTGTACCCAATTCCGGCAGTTTGAGAGTTTGCAATTACTACAGAAATGCCAACTGAAAGACCTTCCCTGCAGAGCGGCAACAAAAAATCTTCTTCAGAAAAATGCATTTCCTTAAGTGCTGTAAGATTGTCAATAATCAAAACAATCTGTGCAAGATCTGAGTATCCAGCTTCTTTATAAGCCAAAAAATTACTTACACCAGCTGTAAGTATTTTTTCTTTTCGCTGCGAGATTTCCTCATTCAATAATTTAAACAGGTTTTTAAGTTTTTCTTCTTCATTAGCAACAACAACACCACCAACATGGTTCAGTTTTTCAAAATTTTTCAGAACCATTGAAGCAAAGTCGACTATATAAACAGATACTTCTTCAGGTGAATATGTCGATGCGATTCCTCTAATAACGAGTTGCAACAAATTTGTTTTACCTGTCATAGAAGAACCAATAACTATCGTATTTTCGCTGAATATATTAATAGCAAAAGGCTCTTGTAACTGATTATCTGGATCATCATATACACCAATAGGAATACTAAATGGGGCCGTATAAACATTTTCATGTTCGATAAACTTTTTCAATGGCGGCAGGCAGATGTCGGGCAATTTGCGCAATCTTGCGGTATTGCAATAGCTACTTACATAATTTACAATCGCTTCGAGCTGTGTTGCGCCGGAGTCGCCTTTCTGTTTTTTCTGAACATAGACAGGGACTCTGCGTCCGGATTCAGTCAAGTTGTAGACAGCAAATTCCTTTACATTGGAAGCATCTGCTTTTTCTGATGCGCCGCTGTAAGCAGACTGGAACAACTCAAAAATTTCATTATTGCCGACCTGCAGATAGGCGCGGCCAGGTTCTTTGATTTCTGCCGCAAGAGGGGACTTGATAACTTCGTTACTGTCCTCCTGGCTTTGCACTTTCAAACAGAGTTTGAATCTGGAGTTACTCCAAATCTGTTCGTTGACCTGGCCGGACGGTTTCTGCGTTGCAAGAATAAGGTGAACACCCAGGCTACGACCGATGCGAGCTGCGGAAATGAGTTCTTTCATAAATTCGGGCTGTTCAGCTTTCAATTCAGCAAATTCGTCAACGATGATAATCAGATGCGGCAATGCAACCGATACGTCACCCGCTTTGTATTTCTTGATATATTTATCGATATGGTTTACATCCGCCTCTGCAAACAGACGCTGTCTTTTCTGCAGTTCTGCCTTTATAGATTTCAGAGAACGATCAATTTCTTTACCATCGATATTGGTAATTGCGCCCAACAAATGTGGCAGATCTTTAAACTGATTTACCATACCGCCGCCCTTGAAGTCGATAATCAGAAAGCCGACATCATGCGGATGGAACAAGGTTGCCATCGCAAGAATATAGGTCTGCAGAATTTCAGATTTACCCGAACCTGTTGTACCGGCAACAAGGCCGTGAGGGCCATGCGCTTTATCATGAAGGTCAAGCGACACAACACCTGTTTTGGAAACCCCGAGCGGCGCAGACATTGATTTGAATACCTGTGAACTGGCCCAATTGCGCTGCAAATCAATATCATCAACAGCAAGGATGTTCAGTAGCTCAAACAGTGAAATATTTTTGGTAAGGGTGCCTTCCAACGAAATTTCTTCTGTATAAACGGGGGCGAGCAGATTGATAATTTTTTCAGCCTGATCTGTCGGAATGGTCGGATATGCAAAATCAACAGAATTCTGTTGGTGCTGAGTGTCAATCAATGTTGCATTTTTTGCACCTTTGACAGCAATAACAGACCGACATCCCAGAGGAATATCAGCTATACTGTCAGCAAAGAAAACAAAGGTTACACCCAAATCTTTTGCCTTGTTTATAAATTTAGAAATCGGATGCGATTTAATACCGTATTCATCAAAGAAAAATGCCACAATATGATGGTCATATTTCTTCTGCGATTCTCTAAGTGTAAGTTCTTTATACAAATACTCAAAAATAATATTCTTGCTTTCTGCATCACAAACAATATTTCTGATTCCCAGATCATCGTTATACACATGAGGTAAAAATCTGATCCAGTTGATGTAATCTTTATTGTTCTGTTCTGCAACAAATATCATTTTTACATCTGAATAATAATGACGAGCAGCAAGATCAATAACAATATTTTTTAAAATCTCGAATCTGTAAGCAAGACTACCAAAAACACCCATTGCTCCTGCATTTTTCAGATCACAAACAATCGGCGCATCGTGAATATATTTATAATCATTGTAAACTTTTTCCGGAAGTTCCTGCAATTCATCTTCAATTTCCAAGCGTTCCTGTTTTTTGAAATTGACTTCGCGCTTTGCTTCAAGATCACCAGTGCCGAGTCTGACACACAAGAAATCATCATCATTTTGATTTCGGTCAAACAGGTCGGAAGAAAACGACATGAACCGATCCTGCTCTACAGCAGGAGATATATACATTTCTTCCAGAATCGATAATTCCTGTTTTCTGTATTCTTCTATTTCTGTTCTTTTACTTTCAATGTATGCATTGTACTTTTCAATTCGTCCGACAGTATTCTTTTTGAAGTCCCTGTGGCCTTGGATCAGTCCGACAATTGCCGTTACAATGCCGAGACCGCTCGATATAAGCATAAACGGCGACACAAAAGACATTGCCAGACCGGCAACTACCATAACAACAGAAGGCAACAAACGGGAAATAATATCATTCTTTGGTTTTTGAGGTTTTGCTGGCGGATCCAGAATTTCAATTTTTTCATCACTGATTCTTGTTTTGATTCTGGTATTACGGTTGAATTTAGGATAGTAGCGAAGAACAGGTTTGTCCACATAGTGCAATGAGTTTATTTTCATGCCGTTATGTTTTTGTGCCCACAGCTCATCACTTTTATAGTAGAAAAAGAAGTCAGAAATCGATAAGAAATCACCGTCACGGAGCTCTTCTTTCGTCTGTGCTTTTTTACCGTTTATATAGACACCATAAGTGGTTTGCTTGATATCAACAACAAACGAAGTGCCTTTTTTTGACAAAACCAAAGCATCATTTTTCACAAACGGGCTGTTTAGTGCAATGTTGTTCGAGGATGCACATCCGATCGTCAGCGATGAGATTCCCGACAAATCGATTACACGGTCATATTCCTTCTTGCTGTCATTAAAGTCAATAAGAAAATCAAGAGAAAAAACATAGTTGTCGGACTCCTGATACTTAACTTCAAGGGAGTCGCCGTGAACTAGATTTTTGGTCATCAGTTTTCTGATGTCACCAACGGTGAGATACAGATTATCCGAGCAATGAATAGACCATTTGTCTTCGTTTTTGACAAAAAATAATTCCACATTGCCGAAAAACAAATCTTTTCTCAGTCTTATATCACAATCCAAAGAAGTGCCGACCTTTATGCGCTGTGAATCTTGGGCAAGCTCAATTTCTTTATACAAACTATTACTTGAAAGAATAATTTTATATCTTTTATTCATCCATTTTCACCTGTCTTCTGCATCCTTATTCAGTGTAATTGATTACGCTGCCATTCCTTATGCCGAATTCTGCCAATGTTTTATTGCCCTTTAACAGAGCAACAGGTCGCTCAGCTTTAAGGTAACAATTTTTCATATCTGCAGTATCAATTCCTAAGTCGTACGCAGCATTCAAAGCAATGACCAAATCATTAGCAGAAATATCAAGAGGAATCTCCAGATCTGTACAAAAATTTCTTTTTTGGATGTTAAAAATAATTATTGCATACCCATCTTTCATTTTTTTACCTCTCATATTATTAAAAATGCAACTCGTTGAATACTTGCTTCTTTTGACAAATCGTTCGGTTTCATTGAATCAAAATATCCGAAATGTTCCACATAATCACTTACGGCAAATCTGACAGAAATATTGGGAGATATCAAAGCGTTGTCCAGTTGTTTGTCAAAATCATTGCAGATGAAAATATATTTTTCAGCGCTTATGCCGTTTATATTTGAAACAAGGATATTTGCGGATGATACAGCTGCCATGGATTGTTTTGTAACAACAACCACCTTGTCTGCAATATTGAGCAATGAAGCTTTTTCTTCATCAAAAGTGACATCGGCATCTACAATGATAAAGTCATAATCCCCGCTTTTTTTTGCAGATAAAATGATTTTTTCATATACCGAATATGATAATCCCAAAGACATAAGTGCGGCTTTGAAAGGGGGCAGATATGAAAAAAGTTCTTTTCTTATTATGTGTTTGATTTCATGATATACATTTTCACTCGGAGCAGCTAACCTGGCATATGTATCTGTTTCGGTAATGGCGGTTTTGTTCTCAAAAAAATGAAGAAACGACTGAAGTCTTGCTGCATTTATATACAAAACGCGTTTGTAATTTTTAGTAAGAGAAGCAGCACTGCCTATAGCCAGGGTTGTTTTTCCGGTACCACCTGAAGCGGAATAAAACAAAACGACCTGGGTTTCTTGTTTGTTGTCCTTCTCAAGTTTCAGCACATCGGCACTTTTGCCGATAATTTCGTTGAATATCTCTTTTACACTCGTGTATTTAAAAATAAAATTTACTCTTAAATCAGCCGTCTGCTCCTCTTCATATTGTTCTGTCATCAAGAAAATATGGGGAATGTTATGTCTCTGTATTGAGCTGTTATAAAAAACTTCCGATATTATTAAAATATCTGCATGTTGCGGTGTGGAAAACAATGCATTAAAAAAATCTACATCTGTGATGATTTCAAGATCTATCATTTCAAAGAAATCTTCAGCAAATTTTAATTGGAGAGGAATAATATAATTTATATCAGTATCAGCAATAATTATTCTGGGTTTTGCCATGATGAGCCCTCCCTTATCCGATTACAACCTGAAAATCACTGTTGGCTAATCTGACTATGTCTCCGTTTTTAATAACAAACGCTTTATTTGGCGGCAACTTGACCTTGTTTATATATGTTCCGTTTGCACTTTGCAAATCCATAATCGTATATTGTTGTCCTTGTTGACAAACCTTGCAATGTAACCTGCTTATCATATTGTTGAACGAAATTACACCGTCAACCATATCCGCTTTTTTGCCGATCAGAAATTCATTTTTTGTGATTGCGATTTCTACCCGGAAGGGGGCATTGATTGCAACCATCCTCATGCCGGATTTCATTTTGCCGGGAGAAGAGAAAACGCTTCCAACCTGGCCCTTGCCGCCTTTGACACGATTGTGCAATTCTTCAATTGACAAAGCGCCATTGGAAAGATCGGCACAAAACTGAATAGTTTTGGGAGAAGAAATTGATGACACTCCGGAAATAAGTTTTACAAATCCTGTTCTTAATTCATTTTCAAAAGTAGGAATATCTGCATAAATTCGTTCACTGATCGGTAAGTAAATAAGACTTACTTTATATGTGGCAGGATCAACAAAGATTTTGTCGAATGAAATATCAATATTCCGACAAGACAAGAATCCGTTGTGTTTAACATCTATAATATCAGACAGAATGTTGGAAACAACAAGCAAAAAACTATCCGCATCAAAAGTCGGGATCATTGATGCAAACGATTTTAAATTATTAGTCAGATAATAGAGTTGCGTTTTTCCGTTGAAAAGCATTTTCATACATTTAACAAAACAGCTGTTGGTCTGACTCTGCAAAACCTTATATTCCGTTGAAAGAAAAAAGTTGTTGTCACTCAAAATATATGAAAAATCAGAACCACAACTCATTTCCGTTATGATTCCTTTATCAAAAAGCCTTTGCATCCCATCACTCTCCAGTATTCATTCAAAATCATTTTTCAAAACTTATCACAAATATAATAAATTTTGAAAAGTGATCATGGCAGTCTCGTGTGAAAACCCACACGAGACTGAAAGAACTCCATCAATGAGATCTTGTTTATAAAAGATGAATTCTCCATAATCACCGTTCTCTTCCGTTTACCGGTCGAAAGAGAACGGCTTTTTTGGTATATTGCTTAAATTATTTCTTTTTTTTGCGTCTGAGTGCAATAATCAGGATAACTGCTGCTACAAGTACACCTGCACCGGCAATGGAACCCCAGAAAACATATCTGTTTGCATACCAACGGACGAATGCATTGGTCGATACAGTCAGATCACGAGCAAAGGCAAATTCCGGGGTAAATATGTACTCACCATCTTCATTCATTGCATCGGTATCGGTTATATTTCCGGCCAAATCCTCCACAACAAATCTGATTTTTTGATTTGCACCTTCACCGAAAATTTGCGAACCGGCAAAACGAATCAGATCTTCAAAGTTTTCAAAGACATTCAGGATTATGTCGTTCACATAAATGGTAACAGATTTAAGACCGATTGCATCGAAAATCTCAAAATCAATCGACTGGGTCGTTGCATTGACAATTGCTTTTTCAAGACCAACGACAGAAGTGATTTCAGGTGCCGTTGTATCAAGACTGAAATGAATTTCACAATCATCGTAATTTGTTGATTCGGGCTTGTTGCCGACAGCGTCCTGCGAAGAAACAGTAATCTTATAAATACCGTCTGCAGAGAAATTGGAAGTATCAATGATGTAATCATATTGATACCAACCGCTCGCGCCAACCGAAACATATTCATTTACAACGGGGCTGACTTCAAACGAAACATCGTCAAGAGGAGTACCGTCTCGGCTGATCATTACTTCCAGTGAATCTTTAATCAATCTGTCCGGGTTGTATTCAGTAATGATCAGATTTTCATTTACCGTCTGAATGTACTGACCCTTCAGGGAAATCAGATAGTCGCTCAGGGTGTAAACAGAACCAAATCTGTTCAAGGTAAAGAGAATGGTCTGTGAGGCGGTGTTACCTGCAAGGTCGGAAGCTTCGACAACAAAGGTGTAAAGACCGTCATTGTCCTGCTTGGTCACATCGAAGGTATCAAATGTACCCTCAAATCCGTTTGCATTTTCCAGAACATCAACGATAAAGGTCGCGGTTACATCAACATCTTTCTGATCTTTCTGTGTACGCAGAAGGCTGATGGTGTAACCATCATAGTTGATGTCGCTGAAACTGACACCGGGAAGAATTGCTTCCTTATAGGACTTACCGGTTTCAATACCCGTAACGACCGGATCTTCAATCACGGTATCAATGGTGAATTCCTGCGCAGCAACGGACGATCCGTAATCGGTACCTGCATCCTGATTTCCGGCAAGGTCGATAACCTGAATTTCAAAGGTATAATCGCCATCGGTTGCATAGGAAATGGTTGCGGTGTGGGTATCGTTGGCATCATTATCATTCCAGGAAATGGAGGGATCCGAGATGGATGCACCTTCGAGAGATGCCGTGATGGTGGTGGTTACTCTGTTGACATCAAAGTTATGCTCAACAACCGTAACCGTTGCGGTACGGTTTGCATTGAAATACATAGAATTTTGTGCACTGTTGTTATCATAAGAAACAGAAACAGTCGGAAGCGTTTTGTCAATTGTGAATTCGTTCGGTGTGGTTGTTCCGTCTGCATAAGTTTCACCTTCAAATTCATTACCGGCAAGGTCAATACATTTCTCAACACTGAACGTGTAATCACCGTCTGCAGAATATTCAATGGTTGCAGTGTGGGTTGCATCGTCTCCGTTGCCCGTTCCTTCAGTATGCGTCCACGATGACACAGTAGGAATGACTCCGTCTGTGTTATCGATCACCATTTGGATATAATCTTCTGCTTCGTCGAAATTTCTTTCCGTAACAACGATTGTAGCCGTTCTGTTTTCTTTGTAATACTTCTCACTGTCAGGAGAATTATTGTCATACGAAATCTGCATTGTCGGCTTGGTAATATCGATTTTGAAGGTTGCTTCTTCCGGCTTGCTGTTCAAGGCGTTATCCGTTGCAATAACTTCAACTCTGACATCATTGCTGTTGTTCAGTTCGCTGTCGATGATGATATAACCTTCACCCTCTTTGCTTTCCCACTGTGTCAAAATATCTTCAGCGGTTTCGGGCGTTTCAACTTCGTTTTCTCCCCATTCCGGATCCAAATCATCCCATTCTGGATTTGATTCGGAAACAAAAGTATAAAGCGTCTCTTCCTGGGTTACATTGCCCATGTTGTAAACTTTATAGCTTATCGACTTTAAGCCGGAGCAGACACCGTCTACTTTTGGATCTGTAACCTTTACTCTGATAACGACATCACCGTTGAAAATTTCAGTATTTGCAATCGCATCCTTGTCATTTACGAGTATGTTCTCACCGTCATTTACAGACACCACTTCCAGCTCAATGATCGGTTCGAGGGTTTCTGTAACGGGAGCTTCATCATCGGCAATCAAGCCGTCTGTGCTGATGTATTTGACATTTCCTGCAAAATCAACGATTTTAAGATAAACAACAACTTGCTTGTCGGGAAGAATGGGATCAACAGATTCTTTTGCATTTGCATCCACCAATTCGGATTCTCCGTCATCCTGTGCAAGTGTAGTCCATGCAAGAGCAGTTTCGGGATCAGCATCCATTGAGGCAACATTAAGAATGGTTACGTCGCTTGCAGATTTTTGTTCATGCACATAGTAGAAAATATTTTCAAGAGGAGAAATTTCATCAGAAGCTTCTTGGGTGATCGCAATGGACTCATTGGCATAGAAGCCAAATGTAAGCTTCTCAATCAGTTCCGTCCAGGAAACAACCCTGGGATCAACAGCTTCTTCATCCACAACAGAATATCCGGTTGCGGTGATCGAGCCGACCGGAGCCGTTTTATCAACCACGAAATCAAAGGCGGCTTTTGTGTTTTCCTCTGTTTGAGTTTCTCCGGCAACATTGTCAGCCTTGTCCGTGTAATCGATCTTCACAGTATAGTTGGCATCCGCGTTGAAAAGAATGTTAAATGCATGTGTCGCATCATTGCAGTTTTCGCCTTCTGTTGTTGTCCAGGCATCTTCGGGAATCGTCAACTGCGTAACAGCTTCACCTTCTTCAAGATCGGCAACACGAATCAGATGATTTTCTTCATCATAAACAAGTGTTGCATTTGCCTTTTCTTCATTTAACTTGAGTGCGGTAATAACAATTTCTCCCGGCTCTTTGTTGATATCGGCTTCTTCGGGATTGAGATAAATGGTAATGTCGTTGCGATGGTTTGTTCTTTCTTTAATGGTAAAGGTTGCGGTTCTTTCAGCTGCGAAATATTTCTCATGGCGAGCTGCATTGTTATCGTAACTGAGCGTTATTTCAGGCTCGGCGATGTCGAAATCGAGATATTCAACGGTATCGATGCGATTTCCTTCACCATCCAGCATGATAATTTTATTCTCTGTGTTGAGATTGCCTGCATTGTCGGTTGCCGTTACTTCAAGAAATACCTTGCAGTCATTATTCAGTTCGGCATCAATCGTAATCAAACCGACTAATTCAGCATTAAGCTCACTTTGCTGCGGATTTTCGACAGCCTTTACTTCAAAGAAACCTTTTGTTTTTTCATCATCAGCAACAGTGTTGTTTCCATTTTTGTCGTATCCATACCAGTAAGTAATCTCTTTAATGCCGGAGTAATGTGTCGGAATGTTATTTTCCGTTTTAAAAACATCAGAAACCTTGACTCCTATTGTGAGATCTTTATTATATATACCATTTATATTAGGGGATTCTGCTGTAAGCTCAATAGCGGGGGCTGTTCTGTCAACGATTGCGCCGTCAGAGCTTATGTATTCCACATTGCCTGCCGCATCGGTGATTCTGAGGTAAACAACAAACTGTTCATCCGTGTTTTTGCCTTCCTCTGTTTTGTTTACCTCAAGACCGTTATGCAGATCAAATGGTTTCCATGCGTCTTTATCAAGTTTTTCAAGGGATTCTCGTTTGATACTGTCAGGGGTGTATGTTTTGTAGTAATGAACAGTAACCGGGCTGATGTTATCGCCTGCGGTTGCAGTAACAATAAACTTATCATTTGTGTACAAACCGAAGGAAATAATTTCAAGCAGTCTGTTCCATGTCTTTTCGGCAATGGTGACAGAACCATAGGGAGCAGCTGTGTCAACCGTAAACAGATACGGAGTTACGCCTGTTGCGCTTGCGTTGCTGTTGGATGCTTTGGCAGATTTTTGCGCTTTGTTGGTGTAAGAAACATCCCAGATATAGTTCGCATTGCCGTAGAAGGTTACGGTTGCAGTCTGACCTTCCCAGGAAACGGAATATGTTTTTGAAAGATCCTCAATTACTTCTTCATGCTGATTGCCGTTTTCATCAACGTTCGTGGTGGTGATTTTGCTGCCGTCGGCAATGCCGATGGCAAAATTAACTTTTTGAGAATCAAAGCAAGATGCTCTGTCCTTGATCGTAACGGTAGCCTGTCTTGCTTGTCCGAAATAACCGCGACCGTTTTCTTCTTGGCTGTTTGCTTCATCTTTGAATTCAACTTCAATTTCAGGTGCAGTTGCATTCAGATTAAACATGAATTCTTTTGCTGTGCTTACATTTCCGGCATTGTCGGTAACGGTAATGGCAACATGCACATTGTCATAATTAAATTTTTCTTTAGAAACTGTGATTGAGTTTGTAAAGCCTTTAGAACTTGCATTCAATTCAGTAACAAGATCTTCAAACTTGAGATCTTCTTTTGTTTCAAATGAAAACAGATTGCCTGTTTTCGGATCAACACCTTGACGAACCGTTCCGTCTGCATTTAAAACTTCAATCAAATAATCCACACTGGCAATACCGGAATAAATGTCAAGTTTTTTTGCAGCTTCCGCGGTGCTTTCCTTGTATTGGGCATTTTCAGCAACCGCAATATTTGAAATTACAACATCCTCATTATAGAACGAAACATTACCTTCTTTGAAAACCGGAGCAGCAATATCTGCACTGATGCCGCTGGCAGTAGTATCAATAACAACGCCGTCTGTGCTGATATATTTTATATTTCCGGCACCGTCCATAAGACGAACATAAACAACAAATGCACTATGGTCTTCCGCAGAAATCTCATATGTTTCGCTCTGAAATTCCTTTGCGCTGAGTTCCTCTGCAGTCAATGCAGCCGGAGCAGAGAGGTCAGCAATATCATGCTTGTAATATGCTACCTCTATTTCATCATCAGTGGAGAAGTTGTCGCCCACAGTTTTAACCGAAACGGTCAGATCCTTCTGTGAAAAATAACCAACGGTTTTATTCCAAAGCTTTTCCAGCATAGTACCAATACTGAGAACAGCTGTCGGTGCTGTGGTATCGCAGACAAAGCTGAAAATGTTTTCACTGTTTTCGTCTTCTGCTGTTTCTGTGACTTCGCCATTTTTCAGACCGGCTTTGTTTGTGTAAGTTCCAAAACTCCATTCAAAGTAGGCATCACCGACAAAATCAATCGTGCAGATATGCTTATTGCCTTCAGTGGTCCAAGTAGAAATTGTATAGCAATCGTTTTCGGCCGCATTTTTCTTTGCTGTATCTGCAAAAGCTTCTACAGTAATTGCTTTTGTTGCAGATTCGGAATCAAAGGTTTCATCCCAATCGGAAATAGTGATAGTGGCGGTTCTGACGACATCCTCTGGTTTTTCCCCTTTGTAATGATTTTTCAATGTTGCATCTTCAGAAACTGCGCCGGTAATGTGGATTGAAACTTCCGGTGCAACAGTATTCACAAAGAATCTTTCTTCATTGGGTGTAGAATTGCCTGCATTATCGGTAACAGTTACTAAAAGGGTGACTTCTTTTTGATTGATTTTTTCAATTGTTTCTTCATCAATATCAATCGTGGTTTCGTAATACTTCTCAGTTGCATTGTATACCAGATCGGCCAATGTTTTCGATATAACATTATCTTCTTCGGCAGTAATCAAAGAATAGGAAACAGATGCCAGTCCGGAATAATCATCATCGGGAACGGTAATTTTAATACCTTTGATTGTTTCGGAAAAATAATACGGATTATTCGGATCCTCATCGGTGTCAGGCAGTGTAATTGTTGCCTGGGGAGCCTGTGTGTCAAAAATGAAGGTATAGTTTACATCAATGTCTGTGCTTCCGACATCGAATAACCACCATAAATCCGTTTGCACTTTTATTTCTTTAAGAGTATAAGTTTTGTCACCCGACAAATCGACTTTTTTTGAACCTTTACCAAAATCGGTATCATTCAGCTTGATGTAAGTATAACTATTTTTGGGCGTAAAGGTTACTTTTGCCCCTTTGGGAAGAAGAATGTTTGTGCCTTTTTCTGTGTTATCAATGGATATGGGATCGATTGCTTCGCCTTCTGCATTTTGGATGGAAACAGAAAAATAGTCGGTGTTAAAAATGTCTTTAACCGTAAGTGTTTCCGCCTCTTTGAAAACAACGGAAAGCGAACCGTCAGCTTTTATTGCAAGTGTTGTGAGTTTAAATCCGTTTATGGTTTTCCCTACAGACAAGTCAGTGCATTCTTCGCCATCATAAACGAATTTAGCGTCTTCGACTATGTAACCGCTGTCCGGGTTAATTTGCAGTGTAAGTTTTTCACCGTGCGGGACAATGATTTCCGAATCGTTTGCGACGGTCTCGTCGCCGTTGCTGATGCTGCCGTTGCCGGTAATTGAAACAGAAATCTTGTATTCTTGCTGTTTAAGTGCAACTTTTATTTCCGTATTTTCTTCAACGATAACGGTTGTCTCGAACTTTGTTTTGTCCTGAACAGCCTCATTGTTGACGTATTCAATATAATAACCCTCAAGCGGTTCAATTACAACAGTTACTTCAGTTCCTTCTTCAACGGAAACGGAATTTGCAATTTGGTCATTCAAAAGAACCTTGCAAGCTGCATTTGCTTTGACGGAAAGGGTATACTTACCTTCTTCACTCGGATCAGTCTCTTCATTTTCACCGGTCGAAGATTCCGTCTCAGCTGTAGTCGACTCGGATTCTGTAGTCGACTCGGATTCTGTGGTCGACTCGGATTCTGTAGTCGACTCAGATTCTGTGGTCGACTCGGCTTCTGTGGTCGATGCAGATTCGGTAGTCGAGTCCGGTTCCGTTTCAGAATTTACCACCGCTTCAGAGGTTCTTTCAGGCACTGTGGTGCTTTCTTCTGTTGTTGCTTCTTCTGCAAAAACAGCGGTGGGAATCATGCTGATTACCATCAAAACAACAAGGAATACAGATACCACACGACGCATCATGTTGTTACTCATTTTTTTCATTTCTGATATCTCCTCATATGCATTTGCATTATTTTTTCAGAACTTTTACATTAAATGGTTTCATCCGCCGCAAACAACAAGATTTCCTGAACCGTAACAAATTCAGTTTTTGTTTTCGCAGCATTGGTTGCTTGTGGCGAAAGAACGGTAGTGCCGTCTTCAAGAACCGTTGTGCCATCGTTTAAAACTTCAGTCTCATTTGTTTCCAATACTGTTGTTGCATTATCATCAATAAGAACAGCAGTCTGATTTTCAGCTATGCTCTCTTTTGCCTTGGTTTTTGCGGTTTTTGCGGGTTTTTCAGTTCTTGCAAGTTTTTCAGACTTCTTTTTCTCTTTTTTGAGCTTTACATTTTGATCAATGGTATCTGTCAAAGCGCCACGCTCAACCGCATTCGGAGTTGGCCGATATGATTTTTTGCCGCTTTTTTCGTTTGCTGATCTTTTTTGTTCAATGGATTTTCGTGCCGTTCTGCCGCTGAGATCGCCGATGATCTTCAGAATGCCGAACTTGAACCACATGAACACGGCTGCGGCAAAAGCAATGCCGGCAATAATAAATGCAACAATAGAAATCAAGTTATAGATTGTTGCCAAATTTTCCATATCATCAGCTCCTTTCGTTAATGTTGCTGTATGTGGTCTGAATGCGTTCAAGATATGAATCATGCGAAGTCAATATCTTGTCTCTTATTTCAACAGACACACTCTGTGTTACGGAAAGGGCAGATGTTTTTGTTTTTACCAGATTCAAAATATCGATAATCTCCTGCTCGGCAATATCGTTTTTCGCAAGAGCATCGCGTCTGTCAAAAAGAAGATTCTGAATCTCTCTGTACATGGTCAATTTTATGTATGCTTCGTCATCGTAATCATATTCCTCGATTCCGTTAATGCATACGCGCAACGATTCAAGCAGATTTTCGTAATCTTCTTGTTTGGGTTCTTTGACACTTGTTGCATTTACCACATACTTGTTATAAAAATCGCCGATGATGTAGTAACTGTAGGATGTATCGTAGAATTCGTAATCAGCATAATCCACCGTTTCATCTTCGGGAGCCACAATCTCTCCGAAATATGCATACGATTTCAGAATTCTTGATCTGAAAGAATTATCTGAACCGGAATACAGATAAAAATAAGTAATTCCTGTTTCATAAAGCAAATCAAGATAAGAGTCACTTGTTTTGTCAAGTACTGCTTTGTTCGCATTGTATTTTGCATTGAACTGACCGCTTTCGGTATCTCCGAAAATCCCCTCATCCTTGTAGGCATCAAGCAGTTTCAGATAAGCCCGCGCATCTGATGGGAACAAATCTATTGCATCCTGATATGTTGAAACTTTTATATCATACGGAGTCGATGCAGAAATGTTGATTTTCTGATCATAGTTTTTATTGTTTTCATAAGAAGCCATAAAGCGTCCGCCAATACCGATTAAGAGCATCACAACGGACAATGCAAACAGGACAATGAAGGCAACCAGTTTGTTTTTCTGTTTTTTCTTGTAGTTTTCATCTTCTTCCTCATAATGCTCAAGTGCATACATGAGTTCATTGCAGTTCTGGTAACGATCTTCCGGATCAAGCGCCGTGCACTTATCAATGATTCGTTCCAGACCACCCGACAATGCCGGATTCCATTGTCTTATGGGGAAGTATTCATAACTTTTCGGTCTTGGATCAATCCCTGTTACAAGATGATGCATCGTCATTCCCAGGGCATAGATATCACTTCTTGCATCAGTCTGGCGAGAACCGTATTGCTCGGGCGGTGCATATCCTCTTGTGCCGAGTACGGTGGTATCTGCCAGATTTTGTTCTTTGTACTCTCGGGAAATACCGAAGTCGATGATTTTGAGATTTCCTTCCGGCTTGAGCATGATGTTTGCCGGTTTCATATCTCTGTAAATGATCGGAGGCTTCTGTGAATGGAGATATCCCAACGTATCACATATCTGTTTCGCCCAATCAATTACGGTTTCCTGTGACTGCGCTCCGAATTCATTTAATACTTTATCAAGCGATTCGCCTTCTACATAATCCATCACAATGTAGATTTCAGGATTATCTGCATTATCTATAATATCGACAATACGGGGGATTGCCGGATGGTCAAGTTTTTTCATCAGTTCGGCGTCATCCGGCACCGTGTTTATAACAACTTCATTGTTTTTGCCGATTCCCTGACGAGCGATTATTTTTACAGCCCATTGCTTGTTCAGACGTTTATCCATTGCGAGATAAACAACAGACATTCCGCCTTTGCCGATCTGTTTCAGCAACTCATATTTTCCGTCAATTACGGAGCCTACTTGCGCTATCATACAATCCTCCTTCACTTCGTGCACTTAAGAAGCACAACAGTGATGTTGTCTCTCTCGTCTCTGCTTTTTACGGTATCAATAAGATACTGACAGTTTCTGTCCATTGTATCTTGATTTTTCAGATTCCGTGAATTAAAACATTCATAAATTTCATCATTTGTAATGACATGCCTGAAGCCGTCAGAGCAAAGCATAAATACCGAGTCGGAAACAACTTTCCCCATTTTTATTTCAGGATTTACGGTTTTTGATGCACCGACACACTGTAGCAACATATTTCTTCTGGGATCTTTCTTCGCCTGTTCGGGTGTCATGTTTCCCCGGCTGATTTCGCGTACAATGAAAGTCTGATCCTCCGTGAGTTGTTCCACAGTCTTTGTGATTTGATAAGCTCTCGAATCCCCCACATTGGCAATCAGATACTCGTCTCCAATCGCAAGCAAAGCAACAAGTGTTGTACCTAACGAAACGTCCAGAGTGGTGCCGTATTCACCAATTCGACTGTTTTCCTCTCTGATTAAGCGAGTCCACTCTGTTGCAATTTCGCTAAAATTGCCTATCGGCAGCTTTTCGGGCAAAATATTTTCAAACCAATTGAGAAATGTTTTTGCAACCGTCGTACTTGCGACTTCACCTTTTTCCAATCCGCCCATGCCGTCACAAACAATAGCAAAGGCTATCTGCCCGCAAGTAGCAGTATCAACAATTTTCACAAATGCACTGTCTTGATTCGTCTGTTTAACATTTCCTTTATCTGTCAGAGCAGCCGCTGAATACTTCATTTTTCCCTCCATTGTTCGAAATCGAACAAATTACACAATGTGAAATTCAAACCGTTCGTTTGCCAATTTCAATTCATCACCGTCAAAAATTTCTATTTCAGTTTTTTCAGTAATCAGAATTCCATTTATAAAAGTCCCGTTTGTTGAGTTGTTATCCACAACAAAAAACCGGTTATTCCTTGAAATAATATCTGCATGTAATCTGCTTACTGCGCTGTTGTTGGTAACAAAATAGTCCACATAGCTTTTTTCTTTTCCGATTCTGAAAACCGGTTTGCTTATTTCAACTCTTTGGGAATCGACAATTCTTATAATGTGAGCACTCTGTTGTCTGAGTGTTTCATCTGCCATCAAGCCTGTTGCAGGCTCGTCATCCTCAAGCAGTAGCGTAGTATCAGCGCCACCTTCATCATATTCATCAAGCAACCCTGTGTCCTCAAAAGCATCATCGTCTTCCAACAAGCCAGTATCCTCTGTGGCGTAAAGCCCTTCAAAATACTTTTTATTGATTCCCCATTGGCTTTGCTTTGCGCCATCACGATAAATCTGCTTATACACATCCGGATATACTTTTGTTATGTACTGCTCTATTTTTTCAACCGAAAATGTCTGTAAGCTCTGCAAGAATTTTACCAATTCGTTTAGAAAGCTGTCATCTTCAGACAACCTCAAATTTGTCTGATGTATAACATCGTACATAAAAGAAAACAGATTGACCGCTTCAGCCTGACTGATTATCGGCTGGTATATGAAATATAATTCCTTTGTGCTTTTGTTCACAATGATATATTTCATATTCAGGACCAGATTGTTTAGATGCAGTGCATTTTTTTCAATTTTTCTGATCCCTTCAACAATCTGCGCAAATACCATAAAGAAATCATTTTTGGATAATCCCTTTTGAAGGTATTTATTCAGAGGAACACCTATCGGAGCCAGATAAGAAATCTTTCTTCCTTTTTCCGGCACAGGACGCATATATCCTCTTATAATTCTTTTCTGAAAAATATCAACTTCACGCTCATTGACAGACTCTGTTTTATCCAACTTACTTTTCACAATAACTTGTGAATCTTTAACAGTTACTTTTATTTTTGCCATTTCAGCAATTCCGTCCTTATTTACTCATAAATCTAAAAAATAATTAAAAATATTTTCATAGAACTTTTTATTCTTAGAAATGAATTAAAAATTCAGATGAAATAGGGTCATTTGTTGCAATGACCCTATTTTTGACCACAAAAAGATATCATTTTTTCCATTTGCGCTCTCTTCAATTCCATCGATGAATGTACATAAATATTCAGAGTTATATTCACATTCGAATGCCCCAAAATCTCACTAAGGGATTTCATATCCATTCCGGACTCCATACATCTTGTTGCAAATGTATGTCGAAGAACATGGTAGTTTACATTTCGCACCCCACTATTTTCAAGATACTTATGAAAAACATATTGATATGTCCTTGGATCTGTATATGGGTACGAACATCCTTTTATGACAAACATATTTGAAGATTGTGCGAGATTTTTAAGCATAATGTATATTAACTCAGGCATTGGTATTATTCTTTTGGATGACCTCGTCTTTGTATCACCTAAAACCAAAGTAGTTTTTCTTTTTTCGGTGGGATTCGGATTTGCAATGCGTATAACAGTATTACGAACATGAATGCTTCGAGTATTGAAATCAATATCTCCCCACTTGAGTCCGCATACTTCACCAATTCTCAATCCTGTGTATAATGATAAAAAAATTCCTATTGCTTTTTCATCAAAGTGATTAAGCAGATACTCTTCCAATGCGGCTTGTTCTTTTTTTGTGAGCACTTCAGTTTCTTTTGGTTTCTGTTTTGGAGTGGAAATATCCAACGGCTCAAAAATGTATATTTTTTCATACGCTGCATATTTTATGGCAGATTTAATAATAACAGAAATGGTCTGTATATAGCTGGTTGACAATCCACCGGATTTATCAAGTCTGCCAGTTATACTTTTTTGATACAGGTATTGATTAAGCAATGTTGTATTAATCTGTCTGATTTTTAATTGCCCCAAATCAGGAATAATGTGCGTTTCTATCAACCGTTTGTATTTTTCATATGTTTGTTCTTTTATCTTTATTTTGATGTTATCAAGCCACAAATACAGCAGATCCTCAAAAAAAAGATCGCCTTTATTTTGAGATAGTGTATTCGTTTTTATGCAGTTGTTTTTTTCTGTTAGTTTTTGCTTGACCTCAGAATAAGTTTTGGCATAGACGGAGCCATATTTTGTTTTTCCAGCAGAATCCTGTCCTTTGGCATATCTGCCTTCCCATCGTCCATCTTTTCTTTTGCGAATATTTTCGCCTCTTCTTGGCATAAAAATCCTCCTGTTTTGACCATAAAAATGACCATTAATAAAATGCAACTCCGAATCTTTCTTTCCAATATCAGTTAGGCATAGATTTTGGTATTAAAAAACGAAAAAAATGTCGAAAATTGCATAAAAACCATTGACTATTTCCTTGCGGTGTACTAATATAACAATATATTATTAATTCTAAGAATAAAAAGTTCTATGAAAAACTATTTTGTTATTTCGCAAGAAAAATGGTGTTTTATTCAGAATTTACTCGGGTACAAATTTCCAACTGCATTTTAACAACAAATCCAATAGTGTAAAAAAATGATTTTATATGTTTTTTCATTAACTTAAATAATAATAATTTATGCAAAATATATGAAAATCCTTTCACTGCAAAATCTCTCTGCGGCGAAAGGATTTTTATGTTTGGCTATAAATTCTTATTGTTTGCACTGATTACTTTTTAATCTTTTGATTATTTTGTAAAATAATCAAAAAAATATTGCAAACACAATATAAGGTGTGCCATAATAAACATAGCAACAATATGTTGCGCTTTCACTTTTCTGTTATCTCCCCAATTAAAGAAAGGATATCAAGTTTCTGTGCAGTATTTTTTGTATGCAGAGAATACAAAAAGCCAAGAATTTTTATGCATAACCTTTTTCATATTGTGCTTATTTTGTGCTAAAATGCCTACAAACACCTATATAAAAGGCTTTGCCGTGACGAAGCCCGCCACGGCAGAGGCCTCGAAGGTCTGCTCAAGAGATATTTTGGCTAATTCTTTCAGGGGGAGCAGACACTGCTCCCCCTTTCTGCTCTTCTACAGCGGCTATTGAAAAGTTTTTATGTGAAGTTCTGTGAAAGCTTTCCAATACTCACTGTATGAAAGGAGTTAATAAAAATGTTTGAAAAAGTTATCATAGCCCTTATTCTTGTCCTTGCTGCGGCGCTGGTTTTTTCGGGTTGCGCAAAACTCGATCGTATGGAAGACAAAATCGAAAACCGTGTCGATCGGATCGAAGATGCAATCGAAAGCAAGGTTGATCCCATTGAGGATGCAATCGAAAGCAAGGCCGATGCAGTGGAGGATGCAGTTGAAAATGCTCTTCTCGGTAATCCGACCCATGCCGCACCGACAGGTGATGCCGTCACACCGACAAGTGTGCCTGCGCAAGACCCCATCGTTCCTGCAGAACCCACACCCGTCACAAACCCTGCGCAGGAATCCATTGACAAGGTTGCTGATATCCTCGGCGGCATTCTCAAAGAACAGGCCTCGGGTGTAACCGTGCCCGATTCCGTGGTTGACAGCGGTGTTTCCTCA
>JAZOWJ010000108.1:0-17025 GCA_045659125.1 Acutalibacteraceae bacterium | reverse complement strand
GGTTATTCTCTGCATCCACATACCGGGTGCAGTCAGAATTCGGGTGAAAATGTTATTGTGCTTGCCTGCAATTTTGATACATTCATATCCGATCCCCATAATCAAAGGCAAAATGAGCAATTTCAAGGCAACCCACAAAATACCCGTCACAGATTCAGGAACAATAAGACGAAGAATCGTTGTAACAAAAACACTGATAATCAGAACAACAAAGATAAAGCTTGTTCCGCATCGAGGATGAAAACGCATTTGCTTTTTTACATTTTCAACAGTCAGCTCCTCGCCTGCTTCATAGCAGAAAATTGCTTTATGCTCTGCTCCATGATACATAAAAACGCGTTTAATGTCCTTGGTTCTTGACACAAGAAACATGTACAAAACCAGCAGAATCATTTTTAAAATACCCTCAAACAGAGGCTGGAGAGTAATCAGATCCGTATTGGCCTTTTCAATGAGTAACCCGTTAAGCAATTCAAACAGCTTTGTCGGTGCGTACATAAAAAGCAAGAAGCAAATTGCAAATGCAAGGACGGTAGCAACAACCATCAGCGCAGAAAACACTTTTTCATTCAGGTGCTCTGAAAGCCAACGGTCAACCTTTCTCATATTTTCAGGCTTTTCTTCCTCTTCAAGCTGACCGGAAATTTCAGCTGAATCCATTAAGCATTTATAACCAATCAACATGCTTTCAACAAAATTGACAACACCCCTGATGATCGGCAAACCAAGAAACGGTAAACGATCTTTGATATGCTTAAAATCCTTCATTTCAACATGAATTTCACCGTCCGGTTTACGAACAGCCATAGCAGCCCCTTTTGGACCGTTCATCATGATGCCTTCAATCAGGGCTTGTCCGCCGACACTGGTAACATGCTGTTTTTTACTCATTTTATATTTCCTTTCCGTCCTGATCTTCTTCTGCCATCAACGGCAGTCGGATTGCAACCAGTGTACCGACGCCGAGTCGGCTGCTGATGTCAATCGAGCCGCCGTGGCGGGTAATAATTTCATCCGATACAGCAAGCCCGATACCCGAGCCTTTTGCTGAAAGATTAGACTTGTAGAATTTTTCTTTAACATGCGGCAAGGCTTCCGCGGATATTCCGCATCCGTTATCCTGCACGCAAACAATCAATTGTTCATTCTCCGCAAAGGCAGTTACAAGAATCTTTCCGCCAACGGATGAATATTTTACAGCATTATCAAGAATATTCACAAACACCTGCTTAAGTCGGTCCGCATCACCCATTACAGGTGCTGCAAATTCAGGTGACTCGTATTCTATCCTGATTCCCTCGCGCTCAGCTCTGTCCTTGAACACATAAACAGCCATATCCAACTCGGCCAGGGCATCAATCAACGTCAACCGCAAGGTCATTCTACCGCTTTCTATTTTTGAGAAATCCAATAAATCCTCAACAAGAGAATAAAGTCTTTCTGTTTCATCGGCTATAACTCTGAGTCCGCTTTCAAAAATTTGCGTATCGTCAGCAGGAACATCGCGAAGGGTTTCCGTCCATCCTTTAATGGCGGTCAAAGGTGTTCGCAGCTCATGAGAAACAGTCGAAATAAAGTCATTTTTCAATTTATCAGTTCTGGCCAATTCTTCAGTCATAAAGTCAATAGAACGGCAAAGCTCACCAATCTCATCATCTCTGTCCGAAGATAAAGTTCTGACAGCAAAATCACCTGCAGCAATTCGTTTTGTAACATCATTGAGCAGATTTACCGGCTTTACAATGGAACGAATAAAAAACCATCCCGAAAAAAACACCAGCAGCAATGCAAATACACAAACAGCTGAAATAAGAATGTTCATATTCTGCCACTGTCTGTCAATATCGGCAAGCGACGTTATAAAGCGAACCGCACCATTATTGACACCATCCGTTTTCGGCAAGAGAACCGTTAATGCAAAAACATTTTCACCGGATGCAAAAGCGCCTGTCCATTCGCCTTTTCCGCTTGATGAAAGCAATGCGGCATCATAGTCTTTGCATTCCGTTTTTTGCGGCATAAAGCCTGTTGATGTAACAACAACATTTCCGTCACGGTCAAGCACCCACACTTCACAGATGTTTGAATAATCAAAATTCTCAACATAAGCACGGGCATGGTTTGCAAAGGTTTCACTGTCAGTATTGAGATAAGCACTGAAATAATTGGCAATTGCAGTACTCTGGCTGATAGAATAAATTCTGTCTTTTGCATAATCATGGTAATAATCCTTAAACACAAAGGAAACCATAACCGCAACGCAAGTCAGAATCAGTGTTATGACAACAATTGTAGAATACAACCATCGCTTGGTGATGGACATTCCAAACAAATCATCATCTCCAGTAAATTAAGGAATCCACTTATAACCGATTCCCCAGATTGTAGTAAGATGCTCAGGCTTTGAGGGGGTGTCCTCAATCTTCATACGAAGGCGACGGATATTAACATCCACAACCTTATCGTCACCGTAGTAAGAATTACCCCATACATATTTTAAAATTTCATTACGATGCAATGCAACATCAGGATTGCTGAAAAAATACTCCATCAATTGAAATTCGACCTGCGTCAATTCCACAGGAACGTTGTTTTTAGTTAGAGTTCGGCTACGCAAATTCAAGACATAAACACCTGAGGTCAACAAATCCGAATGCTCTTTGCTTTGTCGGGTAAGCTGCTTGTTGATGGTGACACGACGATAAATAGCATCAATCCTGGCCATCAGTTCAGACGGTGAAAAAGGCTTGGTGATATAGTCATCTGCACCGACCAGCAGTCCTGTCACCTTATCCATTTCCTGGGTTTTAGCAGTCAGGATAACAATACCGAGCGTGCTGCTCTTGCTGCGAAGATACTTGCAGACCTCCAGACCATCCAACAACGGCATCATAATATCCAGCAAAGCAATATCAAAATCACCGTTATATTCATTATATAAAGAGATTGCCTGTTCGCCGTTTTCAGCCTCTACAACCTCAAAACCGCTGCGTCTCAGATTGATAACAACGAACTCACGAATAGAACGCTCATCCTCAGCGATCAATACTCTTTTCAATCAATTCACTTCCGTTTCAATCATTGTCATTGCACCACGAATCAGTTCAGGAGTCAACCCGAGAGAAGCTCCGACTTCACTGATATCCAAAACGACCTCTTTTTCTCCGTTTACACTCGTAAGCGAAAGTTTAAACAAGTAATCCGTGCGTATCGATTGGATCGAATCATAAAGATAAAATTGTGTTTCTTCCGAAACAAAATCATAAGAAATGCTGACTCTTCCGTAGATTCCCAATTGCAGAAGATCCATTATGTATTGACCTGACGGATCGGGGAATTCCGCTTTGAACATTGTCAAAGCGCCATCATTCAGGCAATGAAACAGGTTTCTTCCGACAGCAACCGGAATCAATCCTTCAGCAACATTGGTAAAAACAGATGCAGGCATTTCATATTCGCCCGGAATCTCCATTAAACCGTCCTTGTCAAAGTCTGCTGTAAGCAATGAAGAGGATCTTGTTGTTTTCAAAAGCGACGCAGATTCATGCTTATGCAAAAGCAACATATAACCACTTTCCTGCGTCCATGTAATGACCTCAGTAATCATGGTCTGCGCATCGTGATACAAGCAATCTATATAGACACGCACCTGGTCATCATATGAATCAGCAGCGAGAGCAGAAACAGCGGTAATACCGCTATATAACGGCAAAGACGCAACCACATCCATGCGAATACCTTGTGAATCATTGATATGCTTCAGCACTCTGACAAACGGATTATTGACTCCATTGTCCACTGAAACCTCAAGCGTTGTATAAAGAATCTCAAGAGAACTGTCAAAATCCATATCAATGCAGACGTAAGAAGTATACTGCACAGAGGACATAAGCTGCACCTGCATAAGTCCGTTTTGTGAAGTAGGTGTTACAGAATAAACTGACATTGTGCGGTTGCTGTGCTTGGAATTGAAATTGACAATGATTTCCACAATTCCGTCATTGTTCAGATCACGGAACAATAATTCATATACTTCATTCTCACTGCCGATTTCGTCATCACACGAGACCCATTCGCCATTCACATAGTCAAGAAAATGAATGTGAGCCGTTGCCGCATCGGAATAAAAAGCAATCGCTTCATCTCGTCCGTCTGCATCGTAGTCAAACAAAACAAATGCGGTTCTGTATTCACCCGAACGAGGGGACAGCAGTGAAACAGATGTGCCGACTGCATCTTCAAAAGCACGCTCAATTTCTGCCGATTCACCGGTAAGCTTCGGAGCACGCATCAGACTTTCGACAGATTCAAAGTCAAAACTGCATCCGTTGCCACAGAGCAAAAGTAAAATCAACAGAACAACAGCAGTCACTTGTATAATTCTTTTCGTCATTCGATCACCATTTATTTACTGATGGTAACAGTTGTTGTATATTTTCCTGCAACCCAGGCATAATCACAATTTTCAGGGAAAACGATTGCAACATTAACTGTCTGTTCTCCGCTATCAAGCTTGTTAAGCTGTAACACATCTGGTTCTGCATAAAGCCTTGAAAGATCCAGAAGATCTGCTTTTTCAGCATCACAGATAATCACAATTTCTTCAACACTGTCACCAAAGACATACGATTCTGCATTATCACCCGAATAAACAACAGGCACCGTTGCCGTCAGCGCAGTCAAATTATCAGTGTTCATAGTAATATTCACATCGAATGTTTCCGGCAGAACATCGTAGAAAATACTTCTGTTATATCGCTCCACAGTCAAAGTCTGTGAATCGGCGAGTGTAACAGAGGACATATCAATTCTGCCAACTGTAATTGATGTTGCACTCATCAGAGATTCACTTTCTGTGGGCACATACAGGGTTAATGTTTTACCGTAATCATTCAGTGTGCATGTCATAAATTGGTCAAGAGCAAGTCCCTTCGGTGCATTTACAAAATCAATTTTAGTTTCATACGTTTTCTTCATGGAAACCTGAACATCCAAATAAATGCTTTCCTGCTCTTTAATTGTGGTGTAGCTGATATTTTTACCGTCCGCAACAAATTCAAGTGAAACAGGATGCTGTGTAGTAACAGAAATCGGCTCACTGAAGGCAACATTTGCTCTGATCTCACGAATATAGTTCATTTCAAGTGACGGACCTATTGCAAGCACTGTTGCCGGACGAAGTGTCATGCTGTCTATAATGCAATCATCAGCAACCGAATACTCATCAGCACCAACCAATGTCAGCTGGAATTCTTTTTCAACAGCCTGATCGAAATAAACGGTTATATACTTTGGTTCAACAGAAACAACCGAAAGATCAGCAGAGCTGTTGCTTAGTTGGGCTGTTAATTCTACCTCATAGACACCGGGAGTGCGTATATCTTCAAGCTTCGGCTTGACTATAATTTTATCTGCTGTAAATGTTGTATCGTTAACAAGATAGCTTTTTCCGTTTACGGTAACATCACAATAGAATTCATTTGTTCCGAAAACCGACAAATCAAGAAGCCCGGGTACAGTGTCGGCAAGATTCATTTGCACCTTGACATCCTGAAAAACGCGATTCGTTTCGGGGGTTTCATATATTGAAACAACACACCAGATTGCAAGCGAGAAAAACAAAGAAATCAAAAATATAACGGGTTTACTGCTGAAAATATCATTTTTTTCTTTTTTGCCACCGGCAATAAGTTCTTTATCAGCCATTTTTGTCCCCCCGCTTAAAAATGTCAAAGAAACGCTTCTGTGAATTATTTTGCTTCAGCAAAAGTGAGGTCAACAGTTCACGCAGCTCACCATCAGAAAGACCTCTGCGCATCTGTCCGTCAACGGCAACAGAAATCATGCCGGTTTCTTCACTGGTAACAACAGCAACAGCATCAAAATTGATACTTACATTCAGCGCGGCTCTGTGTCTTGTGCCGACATGCGCGTTGATTTCGTAATCATTTTTCAGCGGAACAATGCAACGGGCCGCAACGATTCTGCCATCCTTGATGACGATTGCACCATCATGCAAGGGGGTATTCGGATAAAAAATACCGCAAATCATTTCGTAAGTAGTAACTGAATCAATCGGCACACTCTGCTTTTGCAGGTCACCAAGCAGGGATTCACGTTCAAAAATAATCAGCGAACCTGTTTTTGATGCACTCATGGTCGAACAAGCACGACATACGGCATTGATACAATCAGTAATCTCATTGTCGTTATTAGACGAGAACAACATCTTTGCAGAAAAACCGCGTTTACCTGCATTTTCCAGAGTCTGACGGATTTCATAATTAAATATGATAAAAAGGAACAAAATGAAATTGCCAAACATATTAGAAAAAATATAAGATGTTGTTTTCAACCCGATAACAGACGCAACAATATAAAGCACCGCAATCAGAAAGAATCCCTTAATAACCTGTATGGATTGTGATTTGCGCAATTGAATCAAAATACAATAAATCAAAAATGCAACAAGAAGGATATCTAAAATATCTGTAAGCGGATCGAAATTGGAAAGCAGGTCGCGGAACTGTGTTCCGAAGGTTTGCACAGAATCCAGAATTCTGTCAATCATTCAATTCTCTCCCCTTTCTGTTATCAGTGCAACTGCATGGGCAGATATGCCGAGCAATTCTCCTGTAAAACCGAGGCCCTCCTCGGTTGTTGCTTTTACATTCACATTGGATATATCTGTATTGCATGCATTTGCAATGTTTTGACACATGGATGCAATATGAGAGGCTAATTTCGGTTTTTGTGCAATCACGGTAGCATCAATATTGTGCACAGCATAGCCGCATTCCTGCAATTTCGCAACAACACATTTTAAAAGCTCGATACTGTCTGCACCTTTAAAATTTTCATCGGTGTCAGGAAAATGTTTCCCGATATCACCCAATGCTGCAGCCCCAAGCAGGGCATCGCAAACGGCATGCGTCAGCACGTCAGCATCTGAATGTCCCAGCAAGCCGTAAGCATATTCAATTTCAACACCGCCGATAATCAGTTTTCTGTTTTCAGCAAAGCGGTGTACATCGTAACCGTGACCGATACGCACTATATTTCACTCCTCAGCCTTCTGCCATTTCATGGCGCAATGCTCTTGCCGCAGCAAGCTTTGCGGCTGTGCAAATTACTTTTGTTGCAATTTTTAATTCTTCAACAGATGGACAGGTAGGCGCAAGACGGATATTGCTGTCTGTAGGGTCTTTACCGTACGGGAAGGTAGCTCCAACCTTTGTGATGGTAAGACCGGCCTGCTTACAAAGCTCACCGACATATTTTGCAGAACCGATATTAACATTCAGGCTGATAAAATAACCGCCCTTGGGATGCGTCCAGTCAGCAATACCAAGATCAGTTAACTCTCTGTCGAGTACTTCTTCAACAGCAAGAAACTTCGGACGAAGAATTGCTGCATGCAGCTTCATATGATTCTGCACATCTTCGAGGTTTTTGAAAACATGACAATGACGAAGCTGATTGAGCTTGTCATAGCTGATAATCTGCAGAGAAAGTCTTGCGCTGATTTCGTTGATATTGCGATTGGATGCAGCAATTGCAGCCACACCGGAGCCGGGGAAAGTAATCTTGGAGGTGGAGGCAAATTCAACGAAATAATCCTCGTGACCGTATTTTGCAGCTTCCTTCAGGATGTTCTTGAGTTTGGCATGATCATCATAAAAATCATGCACAACATAAGCATTGTCCCAGATAACACGGAAGTCAGGAGCTGCCGGGGTCATTTTTGCAAGACGGGTCACGACCTCATCAGAATAAGTAACGCCGTCGGGATTGGAATACTTCGGCACACAGAACATACCCTTAACGAGAGGATCCTTGATAAGTTCTTCGACCTTGTCCATATCAGGACCGTTTCTTGTCATTTCAACATCGATCATCTCAAGACCGAAATGCTCTGCAATTGCAAAGTGACGGTCATAGCCGGGCACAACAGCAATAAACTTTGCTCCACCCTGTTTGCTCCAGGGCTCATAACCGCCTGCACCATGGGTCATGCACTGTGAAATGTAGTCATACATCAGAACAAGACTTGAGTTACCGCAAGCAATAACATTATTGTAATCCACGTCAAGAATTTCACCAAACAGACGGCGACATTCTTCAATACCGCACAAAACACCGTAGTTACGGCAATCTTCACCACTGTTGCTGAATGTGCCGGTATGATGTGTAACGGAGTTAAGAAATGCCTCGGAGAGATCAAGCTGCTCTCTTGCAGGCTTGCCGCGTGCCATGTTGATATTCAGGCCTGCATCAACAAATGCGTTGAATTTGATTTTATTTTCATACTCGAAAATGTCGAGTTCTTCGGGAGTGTATTCGCTGAGTTTTTTCATAAGTCTGTCACCTGTAAATATATTTTTTAAAAATCTGCACTGCCGGTAGTGCGCGGGAACGGAAGAACTTCACGGATATTGGAAATGCCTGTGAGATACATAACCAATCTTTCAAAGCCAAGACCGAAGCCTGCATGCTTTGTGGAACCAAAACGACGAAGATCAAGGTACCACCAGTAATCCTCTTCGCTGAGACCGAGCTCTTTAATGCGATCGGTAAGAATATCGAGGCGTTCTTCACGCTGACTTCCGCCGATGATTTCACCTATTCCCATAACAAGGCAATCCATTGCCGCAACGGTTTTGCCGTCATCATTCAGTCGCATATAGAAGGCCTTGATTTCTTTGGGATAATCCGTAACAAAAACGGGCTTCTTGAAAATCTTTTCAGTCAGGCAACGTTCGTGCTCTGTCTGCAGATCGCATCCCCAAGATACTTTATACTCAAAGCCATCGTTATATTCTTCCAACATTTTGATGGCATCTGTATAGGTTACTCTGCCGAAATCTGCATTGGCAACCGTTGCCAGTCTTTCAATCAGACCCGTATCGACAAATTTATTCAGGAATTCCATTTCCTGCGGACATGCAACAAGGACATCCTTGATTACAAATTTGATCATGTCCTCTGCAAGGCACATATCATCCTGAAGATCAGCAAAAGCAATTTCAGGTTCAATCATCCAGAATTCTGCTGCATGACGCTGGGTATAAGACTTCTCTGCACGGAATGTCGGTCCGAAGGTGTAGATCTTGCCGAATGCCTGCGCCATAATTTCGCCCTGCAGCTGACCGGAAACCGTCAGGAATGCTTTTTTGCCGAAAAAGTCCTGCGAGTAATCAATTTCACCGTCTTCTGTTTTCGGCGGATCCATGGGATTCAGTGTTGTAACTCTGAACATTTCACCGGCACCTTCACAGTCACTGCAGGAAATCAGCGGTGTGTGTGCATAAAGGAAGCCGCGTTCATTGAAGAACTTGTGAATGGCAAAGGCAGCTGCGGAACGAACACGCATCGCTGCTCCGACAAGATTAGTGCGCGGACGAAGATGTCCGATTGTTCTTAAATATTCGACGGAATGTCGTTTTTTCTGCAACGGATAATCCGGAGTTGAATTACCTTCAACCGTTACGGATGTCGCATTGATTTCAAAAGGCTGTGCTGCATCCGGTGTAAGCAGGAATGCACCGTTGACAACAACTGCAGCACCAACATTAAGCTTTGCAATCTGCGCAAAATTGTCAAGCTTGTTTTCTTCAAAAACAACCTGCACACCTTTGAAGCAGCTGCCATCGTTGATTTCCATAAAACCGAAATTCTTGGAAACACGAACCGTACGGATCCAACCGCAGACGGTGATTTCTTTATTTTCAAATTCCGATGCTTTACTGTAAAGCGCCTTAATTTCAGTTCTTTTCATCTGCATATTACTCCTATTATAATATTAAAAAAAAGTATATCATAACGCGCAGAAAAATACAATATTATTTTTAACAAAAATAAAAAAAATCGTCTGTTATTTTCAGCAAAACAGACGATTTCAAACTTATTCACCACGTTCTCTGATAACCATACGAATCGGTGTTCCTTCCAAACCGAACACTTCACGAATCTGATTTTCAATATAACGCTGATAGCTGTAATGGAACAGATCTTTATTATTGACAAAGCTGACAAATGTCGGGGGTCTTGTAGAGGGCTGAGTCATATAATAAATCTTAAGGCGCTTACCCTTGTCTGTAGGCGGCTGTACTCTTGCTTGGGCGGCAGCAAGAATTTCATTCAGCTTGCCGGTTGTAATGCGCATTGCATTCTGCGTGTCAACAAACTTGATAAGCTCAAACAAACGGTCAATTCTTTGACCTGTTTTTGCAGAAATGAATATAATCGGAGCATAAGACATGAATGAAAAATCATTCATCAGCTTCTTACGATAGGTGTCCATGGTTGTGCCGTCCTTTACAACTGCATCCCACTTATTGACAGCAATAATACAGGCCTTACCCTGCTCATGAGCGATGCCCGCCACCTTGGAATCCTGCTCCGTAAAGCCTTCAGTAGCATCAATCATAATCACACAAACCTGTGCTCGTTCAACCGCAGTAACAGCACGAAGCACACTGTAGTGCTCAATATTATCCTCAACCTTGGATTTTCTGCGAAGCCCCGCAGTATCAATCAGCATGAACCTGCCATGCTTATTTTCTACATAAGTATCCGTCGCATCCCTTGTTGTGCCTGCGATATTGGAAACAAGAACTCGCTCTTCACCGCAAACGGAATTAACAAGAGAGGATTTGCCGACATTGGGCTTGCCGATGATTGCAACCTTGATAAGATCATCATCCTCATCTGTCTTCGGACATTCAGGCAGATATTTCAGCACTTCATCAAGAAGGTCACCGGTACCATGCCCGTGCACTGCAGAAACAGCCACAGGATCACCAAGACCAAGATTGTAGAATTCATAAAACTCTGCAGGCGGCTCGCCTACGCGATCGCACTTATTGACACAAAGCACGATGGGCTTACCGCTTTTCTGCAGCATGGTTGCAACCTCTTCATCTGTTGCAACAACACCGGTACGCATATCAGTGACAAAAACAATGCAATCAGCACTGTCAATTGCCATCTGCGCCTGACGGCGCATCTGCGAAAGAATGATATCATCGGAATACGGCTCAATACCACCTGTATCCACAATCAGAAATGTGCGGCCAAGCCATTCACAATCTGCATAAATGCGATCACGGGTAACACCCGGTGTATCGTGAACAATAGACAATCGCTGTCCGCACAATTTATTGAACAAAGTTGATTTACCGACATTAGGTCTGCCGACAACAGCAACAACCGGTTTTGCCATATTTATCAACCTCCAATCATAGAATAAAGAGCTTCAAACAATTCAGCTCCGCCGTTACTGATAGGAATAACAGGACGACCGACAGCAGCAGAAATATCATCTACTGTCAAATCATCAAGAAAAACAGGATCATCCTTACCGCGCAGCATTACATCCGGAATCATAACACAGCTTTCATCACGCAATTGCGTCTGCAAGCCGGCTATCAGGTCCCTGCCTGTTATCAATCCTGCAACAGTTACAGATTCACCAAAAAAGTGATTTTTGATTTCATACACATGAATTGTGGATTGCGGATATTTTTGCATAAAAATACGAGCAAGTCTGCATATATAGGGATATGCAGCAACACCTGTTGCCAGGGCGATTGCCTTGCTTTCTCCACTGACTGACGAAGCTTGTTCAAGTGCTGCACAAAAATCAGCTTCCAACAAAGCAAGCATGCCGACACCGTTATCAAGCTGACAGAAGTCGCCATAATAATCGACATCAGGCAACGCACATTCTGCAGCAAGATAAAATTCGTCTGCTGCATATGCCAGTCTTTGTCTGCCATTTTGAAGCAATTGATCATTGAATGCATCAATTCTGTGCAAAACATCTTCAGCTGTTTCTTTTGAATAAGCGGTAAGATTATACAGCCCTTCTCGATGCTTTGTAAGACCTACAGGAACAGCTGCAATACTCTGCACATACTCACCGAGTTCAGCGAGCTTCTGCAAGCTGTAGGTCAGTTCATCTCCGTCATTGATTCCGGGACAAAGCACAAGCTGCGTATTCAATCGGATACCCGCATCCGCAAAGCGCTTCAATAATGCTAAGGAAGTCCCGGCATGCGGATTTTTCATCATTCTCACACGCAATTCCGGATTCATTGTATGAACAGAAACATTGATAGGACTGATGTGCATTTTAATAATGCGTTCAACCTCAGCTTCCGTGAGACCTGTCAATGTAATGTAATTACCAAATAAAAACGACAAACGGGAATCATCATCTTTAAAATACAGACTGCTGCGCATCCCTTTGGGCATCTGATCAACAAAACAGAAGATACACTTATTCTTACATGAATGATGTCGATCCATAAGGTAAGTATCAAATGACAAGCCTATGGAATCCACATCACCCTTGCTGCGGATATTTCTGCTTTTTTCTTTGCCTTTAGCATTTTTGTAAGTGATTTTGAGAATATCATCTGTTGCATAAAAACGATAATCCAGAACATCATTGATCGGATTGCCATTAATTGCAACAAGATAATCTCCGTCTCGCATTCCTTTTCGGAAACAGGCAGATTTTTTATCAACTTTTGCAATTTTAACTGCCACAGGACATCACCTCATTGCACAGCAAAAAGGTGGGGAAGTGAGACTTCTCCACCGATTCACACCAAAATAGCGGAAATGCAGACTAAAAATTAGTCTTCGTCAACAACAACGACCTGTCTGCCGTTGTAGTAACCGCAAGCAGGGCAAAGTCTGTGAGCTCTCTTGAATTCGCCGCACTTAGGGCACTTATCAAGCTGGGGAGCACTCATTTTCCAAACATTGGAACGTCTGGAATCTCTTCTAGCCTTGGAAACTCTTCTTGCAGGAACTGCCATAATTTATAAACCTCCAAATTGTATTACAACTTTATTCACCCAACAACTGCTGTAATGCGGCAAGTCGCGGATCAATTTCTTTTTTGCAGCCACATTCGGCCTCGTTGAGATCTGCACCGCACTGTGAACACAAGCCCTTGCAATCTTCCTTACACAAAAAACGAGCAGGAATAGCAAGCCAAACATCTTCCGTAATCAATTCATCCACAAACAGGCGCATGTTTTCGACCTGCACATAAAGATCGTCAAAATCCTCATCCTGCATTTCAGTCAAAAGGATGTGATGAATCGGAATGGTTGCATGACGCACCAAAGGCTTGCAACAGAGCGCACACTGCGTTGCATAGTCAAATCTGGCTTTGGCTTTCAAGGATACAATACCGGTTTTATTGAAGATCTGCCCCTCAACATGAACGGGAGTGGCAAAAGCATCATCTTCAACCGAGTATGAATAATCTATCGGCAGAACAGAACCGTCATTATTAAAAATGGATTCAAGTTCAGCAAACAACGATTTTCACCTCTTATATTGTATTCATCCGTGCGCAATAACACAACAGAAAGCAAAAGCAACAAGTATTATATATGTTTCAACTGCTTTTGTCAACTACTATTTTTCAAAAAGTGAGCCAACAAACAGCAATTATCAGATAATTTCGCAGGAATCAAGAATCTTCTGGGGAAGATTTTCAACATCAGTGGAAACAGTGAACACAAAATTGGTATCGCTGACAGCACCAAGTCTTGCAACCTTTTCAAAAAATACAGCAAGAGCTTCATAATCTCTGCCACCGATTTTGAGTGTTGCATCTACAAGGATATCGGTAATATCGTGGTCACCGGCGCAAAGACCGCAGAGCAGACCGTAAAATGCATCATAACCGCAGATGCCGTAAGCATCAGTTGCAACAAGGCGAACCTTGTAGCTCAGCTGAAAACGAAGAAGATCTTCCTTTTCAATGCAGATAACATTGCCTTTTGATTCGGACAGAGCATTGTTTACACAATCAATCAATCTCTTTGTCTTTCCGCTTCCTTTTCCGCCAACAAGTAACTTAACCATAATAATTCATTTCCTTTCTTTTTTGAAAAATTTATTAACCGAGTCTGGCAGCAAGCTCTGCAGCCAGCTCTTCATATCCTTTTTTACCGAGCAATGCAAACATATTCTTCTTGTAGCTTTCAACACCGGGCTGATCAAACGGGTTTACGCCGAGAATGTAACCCGAAACAGCACATGCCTTTTCGAAGAAATAAATCATTTCGCCGAGTGTATATGCAGACATTTCATCCGCTTCAAGAACAATATTGGGAACGCCGCCGTCAGTATGTGCAAGCACAGTGCCTTCAAAAGCCTTGCGATTGACATAAGACAATGTTCTACCGGCAAGGAAATTAAGCCCGTCTGCATTTTCTTCGTCCTCTTCAATAACGATATCGGACTTCGATTTATTGAATGTCACAACTGTTTCAAAAAGATTACGAAGACCTTCCTGAACATACTGACCCAAGGAGTGCAAATCTGTGGAATAGATAGCCGATGCCGGGAAAATACCTTTATTATTTTTGCCTTCACTTTCACCGAACAGCTGCTTGAACCATTCATTCATCAAGGTAAAATCAGGCTCGTAACAAACCATCATTTCAGTTGTTTTACCGGCTCTGTAAAGAATATTACGGATAGCAGCATATTTATAGCAATCGTTCTTTGCAATGTCAGTATCGCAATATCTGTGCATTGCATCAGCAGCACCCTGCATCATTGCATCAATATCAACACCAGCAGCAGCAATCGGCAACAAACCAACCGCAGTAAGAACCGAATATCTTCCGCCTACATCATCGGGCACAACAAACTCTGAATAACCTTCTCTGTCAGCCAGTGATTTAAGGGTTCCTCTTGCTTTGTCAGTTGTCACATAAATGCGACCGACAGATTCTTCTTTACCGTACTTTTTCTCGAGCAGACCTTTAAAAAGTCTGAACGCAATGGCAGGCTCCGTTGTGGTTCCCGACTTGGAAATCACATTAACAGAAAAGTCGTGCTTTTCACAGTATGCAAGAACTTCATTGATTTCAGTCGGACTGATAGAGTTGCCGCAGAAAAAGATCTTCGGCGAATCTTCACAAACAATATTGTAATTCTTGGAACGACAAAATTCAATAGCTGCACGGGCACCGAGGTAGCTACCGCCGATACCGATTACTACAAGCGCTTCGGAATCCTTGCGGATTTTTGCTGCAGCTTCCTTGATACGGGTAAACTCATCCTTATCGTAATCGACAGGCAATGTCAGCCAACCGTGGAAGTCATTTCCTGCAGCATTTGCTTTGTTTTCATAAAGGAATGCATGCGCTTTTTCGACTTCAGGCTGCATTGCAGCAAGGTTTTCTGATGAAATAAATGAGTCTAGATATTTGCAATTGAGTTTCAGGGACATAAGCTTGGGTTCCTCCGGAATGTATATAGATGTAAGAATTGTACTATAAAATGAACAATAATGCAAGCAGAATATGAAAAAAATTTTCTTTTTTTTAAGCATTTATTTTAAATATATTCTTGTTTTTAACATTATAAATTGGTATAATGTCTAAAAATATGCCTTGCGGAGGAATAACAATGCGAGAGGACATGAAATTCAGAACAGCAGTCAACGGCTTTAACAAAACAGATGTTATGAACTGCATAGAAGCACTTATGAAAGAAAATGCAGACAACAAAAAGAAGATTAAGGAGCTCGAGGCACAGCTTTGTGATTGCCAGGCAAATCTTGAGCAATCTAAAGAAGAAAATAAAAACAAGGATATGTGCGCTCAATGCGATGCAGCTAAAGTGGCACAGGCTCAATTGGGCGCTGCTATGATGGATGCCAAACGCTTTTCCGAGTTAATTCTCAAGGAAGCAAATGATAAATCAGCGCAGGTTCTTAATACCGCTTTAAAAGATGTTACTGAGGCGACTGAAAGTGCCAATGCCCTTTCCGACTCCATCAAAACAGCTAAAAAGAATTTTTCATCCACATTGGAAGCTCTGCAGGATGAAATGGAAACCGTTATCCTTTCATTTATGGCATTCTGCTCAGAAATCGAAAAGAAAAAAGAGAAATTTGATTATTCCACAGATTTTGCAGAAGAAGCGGCAGGAGAACAATAATGACTATTGCACAACCATATAAAGTGCACACGGATACCGTCAGAGAACAATTTCAACTGTTGCATGCAGGTGATTCCGTTTTGCTCAGCGGAACAATATACACCGCACGCGATGCTGCACACAAAAAACTATGCACTTTAATTGCAGAAAAGAAAGCCTTGCCGTTCGAATTACAAGATGCAGTTATTTATTATGCAGGACCGACACCGACAAAGGATAATGGTCAAATCGGCGCAATCGGACCGACAACATCATCACGAATGGATGCATTCGCACCGACACTATTAGCAAACGGACTTGCACTCATGATCGGAAAAGGCACACGAAGCGACACCGTTTGCACAGCAATCAAGCAGAACAATGCAGCATATTTTTGTGCTTCAGGAGGACTCGGTGCGCTGATCAGCAAAAGCATCACCTCATGCGAAGAAATCGCATTCCCTGAACTGGGATGCGAAAGCATAAAAAAACTGACCGTTGAAAACATGCCGCTGATTGCGGCAATTCTTCCGAACGGTGAAAATATATTTAACAGACAGGATACATAATGACCCAATCTACAATTATTGAATTAAGAAAAAAAATAATCGAAAAGGACTTTTCAAGAGTCAACAAAGAACAATTCAAAGCCATTACCTCTATCAACGGTCCCCTGCTTATTCTTGCAGGCGCAGGCAGCGGTAAAACTACGGTGATCGTAAACCGTATCGCATGCATGCTTCGCTACGGCAATGCATACAACAGCAGCTATGTTGATGAATGGGCAACAGAAGCTGACATTAACGCAATGCAAAGGTATCTTGACGGTGACGATTCTGTATATGAAAGCATTTCTCACCTTTTGAGTGTGGATGCACCAAAACCTTGGCAGATTCTTGCAATCACCTTCACAAACAAGGCCGCAGGAGAATTGAAAGAACGTTTACAGAAAATGCTTGGAGACGATGCAGGTAATGATATCTGGGCAAGCACATTTCATTCGGCATGCGTCCGTATTCTGCGCAGAGAATGTGAAAAAATCGGTTACACATCGCATTATAC
>JAZOWJ010000107.1:0-9295 GCA_045659125.1 Acutalibacteraceae bacterium | reverse complement strand
ATGGTGGTCTTACCTGCACCCGTGGCACCGACAAAAGCGACCTTCTGACCGGGCTTTGCGTATACATCCACCTCATGCAGAACGGTCTTTTCGCCGTCGTAGGAGAAATCGACCTTATCGAGCACAACGTCACCGCGAAGAAGGGTGTAGGTCACGGTGCCGTCGGCAGCATGGGGATGCTTCCATGCCCATTTGCCTGTGCGTTCCTCGCACTCTATGATTTTTCCGTCTTCCTCGCGGCAGTTGACGAGGGTTACATAACCGTCATCCACTTCGGGCTCTTCATCAATGAGGCTGAAAATTCGCTGTGCACCTGCCATTGCCATTGCAATGGAGTTGATCTGCTGCGAAGCATTGTTGACATTTCCCGTAAACTGCTTGCACATACCGAGATAGGTTGCAACAACCGAAATGGCAAGCGGTGCAAGAAGTGTACCCTCGGCAACAAGATTCTGAACGGAGATATTGAAATTGCCGCCCGAGGTAATCAGCAGACCGCCGACAAATGCGGTCAGAACATACAGGATGTTACCGATGTTATTCATAACAGGTCCGAACACATTTGCAAACTTGTTTGCGGTTTCCATATTGCGGAACAGCTCTTCGTTGACCTTGTCGAAGTCTTCCTTGGAGGAATCCTCGTGGTTAAACACCTTAACGACCTTCTGACCGTTCATCATTTCTTCCACAAAGCCCTCCACCTTGCCGACAGACTGCTGCTGACGCATGAAGAATTTTGCGGAATTACCGCCGACACGCTTGGTAACCTGTGTCATGGCCACCACACCGATGAAAACAACAATCATCAGCGTAATGCTGTAGTAGGACATAACACCAAGCAGCACCACAACCGTGATAACAGCCTGGAAAATGCTCGGAATGCTCTGCGAAATGAGCTGACGCAGGGTGTCAATATCATTGGTGTAATGGCTCATGATATCGCCGTGGGTGTTGGTATCAAAGTATCGGATGGGCAGTGCCTGCATTTTGTCGAACAGACGAAGACGCATTTTGTGCAAAAAGCCCTGCGTCATAATGGCAACCAGACGAGCCTGCACACCTGCACAAATAACACCTGCAACCAGAATGCAAGCCATGATGCCGACTGTTTTGAGCACCTCGGGCTTGATTGCATCCCATGCTGCCATGGCACCGATTTCACGACCCAATGACAGACCTTCAAGGATATAGCTTGTGATGCTTTCAATAAACACCGCAGGCATAACACCGATAACGGCATTGAGGACAACGCAGACAAGGATCGCTACGAGCATCACGGGGTAATCTTCCCAAAGGTATCTGAGGAGTCTGCCGATAAGCTTGGGGTCCATTTTAGGCTTACCGTGACCGCCGGGGGGCATTTTACCGTGGCCGCCCTTTGCAGGTGCGGGCATAGGCTTACTCATTGTCCTCACCTCCCTTGATCTGAGAATAGTAAACTTCCTTGTAAATATTGTTGTTTGCAAGCAGCTCCTCATGGGTGCCGATGCCGTCGATTCTGCCGTTTTCCATAACGATTATACGGTCCGCATCCTGCACCGAGGAAATGCGCTGCGCAATAATGAGCTTGGTTGTGCCCGGGATTTCACTCCTGAAGGCAGCACGCAGCAGTGAATCTGTTTTGGTATCCACCGCAGAGGTGGAGTCATCAAGAATCAGAATCTTCGGCTTTTTCAGCAGGGCTCTTGCGATACAAAGACGCTGCTTCTGACCGCCCGAAACGTTGCTGCCGCCCTGTTCAATGAAGGTGTCATACTTATCGGGGAAGGATTCGATGAATTCATCAGCCTGTGCGAGCTTACAGATGCGAACAAGCTCCTCATCACTTGCATTCGGGTCACCCCAACGAAGATTCTCCTTGATGGTACCCGAAAACAGAACATTCTTCTGCAAAACAACGGAAACCTGATCGCGAAGAGTGGTCAGGTCATAATCCCTGACATCCGTTCCGCCAACCCTTACACAGCCCTCAGTGACATCATAAAGTCGGGAAATGAGCTGAATGAGGGTGGTTTTGCTCGAGCCTGTACCGCCGATGATGCCGATGGTTTCACCACTCTGAATATGCAGGTTAATGCCTTCGAGTGCAAAGACCTCTGCCTTTGAGGCATATTTGAAGCTGACATTTTCAAAGGAAATGCTGCCGTCTTTGACCTCGGTGACGGCATTTTCAATCTGCCTGATATCGCTTTCTTCCTCAAGCACCTCAACAATTCGCTTTGCGGAGGCAACGGAAATGGTGATCATAACAAAAATCATGGAAAGCATCATCAGGGACATAAGAATCTGCATGGAATAGGTCAGCATGCTTGCAAGTGTGCCGACCTCAAGATAAGTGCCGCCCGTTGAAACAACAAGATAGGAGGTGAAAATGCAAAGCAGAATCATGGAAGTGTAAACAGCCGTCTGCATAAAGGGATTGTTGAGGGCGACAAACTTTTCGGCTTTTGTGAAGATTTCGGCAACACCGCCCGAGGCGACATTGAACTTTACCTTTTCGTGGTCTTCACGCACAAAGCTTTTGACAACACGCATACCCTTGATGTTTTCCTGAATGGAATTGTTGAGGGTATCAAAGCGGTTGAAGGCCTGCTTGAACAGGGGCATGGCATTGTAAATAACAAAACCGAGCCCGAAGCCAAGCAACGGAATGATACAGCAGAAAATGACTGCCAGTTTTTTGCCGACCACAGCGCCCATGATCGTTGCAAAAATGAGCATCAGCGGCGCACGGACAGCCATGCGGATGATCATCATGAATGCCATCTGCACGTTGGTGATGTCCGTTGTCATTCTTGTTACAAGAGAAGATGTGCTGAAACGGTCAATATTGGAAAATGAAAATCCCTGCACACGGTAGAACAAATCCTTGCGGAGATTTTTTGCAAACCCTGCCGATGCCGTGGCACCGGTAAGACCTGCCAACGATCCGAACAGCAGCGAAACCAATGCCATAACAACCAGCAACAGTCCGTATTTTGCAATCTCATCCATTCCGCATCCCGCTTCAATGGAGTTGATGAGTTGCGCCGTGATCATGGGAATAACACATTCGCAACTGACTTCACCAATCATAAAAATCGGCGTCAGAATGGTATGCTTTTTATACTCACGAATGCTTTTTGCTAATTTTTTTAACATTCTCTTACCTCCTTTTATCACTTACCTCAGCAAGATCAATGCCGAGATTCAACAGCATTTTATCAAGATATTTTTTAAGCAGTTGCTTATCCTCTTCAGAAAAATCGTTCAGCAATTGCTTTTCCGTTTGTTCAATGCTGATATGCATTTGTTCTTCGCAGCAACGTGCTTTTTGCGTAACGCAAAGTTTTTTATATCGCTTATCGGAAGCACTCGGCACACATTGCAAAAAACCTTTGGATTCCAGCCGGGCAATCAATCCCGATACCGTTGCATGAGACAGCTCAAATCGTTCTTCAATATCCTTTTGAAAAACATCTTTATCGCCGTTGAGATTGATGAAATGCAAAACAAAAAGTTGTGCGCTTGTCAGATCCATTTCCTGCGCCCGATTGCTCAGTTGTTGATCGATGGCTGTATGGATCATTCTGAGAATGGGGCCGATATGATCAGTCTTTTGCATAGCACCCTCCTTAATATGTCGCTTGCTACATATTAACATATGTCACAAACTGACACAATATGGAAAAGCAAACAACAATTCTGTGTTATCATCGGGGGCTTTTGTTGATTTTGCAAAAACAAAAAAAGGAGCACATAAAGTGCTCCGAAAAAAAAAGAACAAATCAGATATCTTTGACCAGTTCGCGGTAGAAAAGAACCGCAGGAACCAGGGAATCAAAATTCACATTTTCATTCTTGTTGTGGAAGGTGCCGATCTGTGCAAAAGTCATTTTTACGGGGCTCATGCGGATACAGTTCTTTGCAAAGCCGACAAAGTGCCTTGCGTCTGTGTTGCCGACAATCGGATACGGCACGGCAATGAGATCACCAAAGACCTTATTGGCGATTTTTTCGGTCTGCATGAAGCCTTCTCCGTCGAGCGGCTCAACACCGTCTGCAACACGGCGACCGATTTCCTTGACGGCAATATCGTTCTTTTCGGCATATTCCTTAAACAGACGCACTGCCTTTTCGAGATCATCGCACTGGTTGCACGAAACCACAGCCACCGCAGGTGCAAAGCCTGCTTTGACATCGGCCGTTACCTTTGCACTTGCAGGCACAAACGAAACGCAGGGTCCGAACATAGATTTGAAGTTTGGCAGCAGCTTTGTAAGCAGTGCAATCAGCGGCTTTTCAAAACGGTCGATATTGCCGACCATTTTGCCGACAGCCGACGGAAGATGCGGTGCAATGCGCTTGAGCAGCTCGCGAAGCTCGGGGGTGAGCTGCTGCTTGCCGAGCGAGGGTGCTTTTTTGGTTACGAATTCAGACAGATTCGTAAGTGCGTTCTTGCCCTTTCCTGCCTTGGCTTCAATCAGAAAACGAACAGACGAGCGCTCGCAGATGCCGATGGCAAGAAGATCCTTTTTGAGTGCAGGCAGAGGACTTTCAAGCACCGCACCGCCCTCGTCAATGACAAGACCGACCGAAACTGCATTGTCCTTCATCCACTGCACGGCATTGGGCACACCATCCCCTGCAATCTCCTCGGAAAAGGAGGAAAGAATATAAACATCCCTTTCAGGCACATAGTCCTCTGCCAGCAGGCTTTCAACCGCTTCGAGAATGGCACAGAAGGAGCTTTTGGTATCCACAGCGCCTCTGCCCCAGATCTTACCCTCGGCAAGAATGCCCTCAAAGGGAGGATATTTCCAGTCACCGTCAGCAGGAACGACATCGGAATGCGACATCAGCACAAGTGCATCCTCTGCTTTTCTGCCCTGCCATTTCAGGAAAATGCAGCCCTCAACACCGAGCTCCTCGCATTTTGAAAAAATAAGCGGAAAGCGCTTTTTAAGATAATTCATATAATCAACAAAGGTCTGCTCGTCACGGAAGCCCTCAAACGAAACGGTGGCACAGCGGATCATTTCGGTCAATGTTCTGCCGTATCTTGCAGCATCGGGTCTAAAAGAATCTGACATAATTTTAACTCCTGTGTTAGCTTTTGATAAATGTTAACAAATCCTACGGCAAAAGTCAACAAAATATATCAAAAAACAGCACCCTGATTGGTGCAATATAAAAAATGATGATAAAAAAGTCGAAAGGGGTCTTGCAATCAATGCATAATATGTGTAAAATATATTCATTATGATTGAGGAGGTTTCCACCATGCCCGAATACACCGATAACTTTGAAACCATACCTGTAGGCTCACTCGGCATCATTGCCACCCCCGGCTGCGAAGAGCTCGCAAAGAAAATTGACGCATACATTGTCTCCTGGCGCAAAAAGCGCGAAAGCGAACACACCGGTTCTCTTGCTTTTTCAGGCTATATGCGTGACTCTTATCTGATCGACTGCGATTTCAGCCGTTTCGGCTCGGGTGAAGGCAAGGCCACCATCCATGAAACCGTCCGCGGCAGTGACCTCTTCATTATCTGCGACGTATTCAATTACGGCATTGAATACGACATTGCAGGACACAAGGTATTTATGAGCCCCGATGATCATTTTGCAAACCTCAAGCGCGTAATCGGCGCTACTGCAGGTAAGGCAAGACGCATCACCGTTATCATGCCCATGCTGTATGAAGGCAGACAGCACAAGCGTGTTGCACGCGAATCCCTTGACTGTGCAATTGCACTGCAGGAGCTTGTGAACCTCGGTGTTGACAATATTCTTACCTTCGACGCACACGACCCCAGAGTGCAGAATGCAATCCCGATGAAGGGCTTTGAAAATGTTTACACTACCTATCAGATGATCAAGGCAATGGTCAACAACATTGACGATTTCAAAATCGACAAGGACAACCTCATGATCATCTCCCCCGACGAGGGCGGCACCAACAGAGCCATCTACTACTCCTCCGTGCTCGGTCTTGACCTCGGTATGTTCTACAAGCGCCGTGACTATTCCCGCGTTGTCAACGGCAGAAACCCCATCATTGCACATGAATTCCTCGGCAACAATGTTGAAAACCGTGACGTTATCGTTGTTGACGATATGATCTCTTCGGGCGAATCCATGCTTGACGTTGCAAAGCAGCTCAAGGCTATGAAAGCCCGCCGCATCTTCCTTTGCTCCGCATTCGGTCTGTTCTGCAACGGTCTTGACAAGTTCGATGCAGCATTTGAAGCAGGTCTTATCGACCGTGTTTTCACCACCAACCTTGTTTACCGTATGCCCGAGCTGCTTGAGCGCAAGTGGTTCTGCGAGGTGGATATGTCCAAGTACATCTCCCTGCTTATTGATGCACTCAATCACGATATGTCCATCAGCAAGCTTCTCAATCATGCTGACAGAATCCGTTCCTTCCTTGAAACCAACGGCTATCACATCGAAATCAAATCCGAATAATCAAAAACCAATTAACAGAGGCAGCCCGTTCAACCGCGACTGCCTCTTTTTTCAAAGGAGAATAAAAAATGAAAAAAATTCATTTGGTCAATACAAAGCAGGGCTCTGCCTCCGTGCATCGCTATTCCAACGGCAACACCCTGCCGCTGATGCAGGTTCCCTTTGGCATGGTCAGCTTTTGTCCGCAGACCGACGAAAACTTACGTTGGTATTATCATCCGTCACACCGTTCTTTGATGGGTATCCGCATCACCCACCAACCGAGCCCGTGGATCGGTGACCACGGTGCCATCTGCATCATGCCGCAAAAATCGAAGCCTGTTCTTGATTGCGAGGACCGTTGGTCGGGCTTCCGTCCCGAAAATGCCGTGATGCAGCCGCATTACATGAAATTCCGTTTTCTGCGTTCACGTTGCGATATGGAGCTGACCCCCACCATGCGCGGTGCGGCACTGCGTTTCGCATTTGATGAAGAAAATGATAATTATATCTCCTTCCTGTCGGTCAAAGACCGCTGTTTCTTCAGCTTTGATGCCGAAACCAACATTCTCTCGGGTTGGACACAGCAGAGCTGCTCGGGCAAGCCTGTCAATTTCAAGCAGTATTTTGTTGTGCGTTTTGAAGATGGCTGCATCGACAAGAACGGCACCCTCGTCAGCGAAGAAGACAAAAACTCCCCCGGCAATGCCGTTGACGGCGAAAACACCGCTATCCATGTCAAGATCAAGGGCAAAACCGCAAATGCCGTTCTTGCAATCTCATGGATCAGCTACGACATGGCCATGGAGAGTATCAAACGAGAGCTCGACGGCAAGAGCTTTGAGGAAATCAAGGCAGAAGCCGAATCCCTTTGGGAAGATCGACTTGCCTGCGTTGAAATTGAAGCACAGGACGAAAAGCAGAACCGCACCTTCTATTCCTGCATGTACAGAGCATTCCTGTATCCGCACCGCTGTGACGAGGTGGATGCCGATGGCAAAACCGTGCACTACTGCCCGCACGATGCTTCGGTCAGAGAAGGAATTCGTTACACCGACAACGGCTTCTGGGATACCTTCCGCACCTGTTATCCGTTCTATTCTCTGGTTTGCCCCGATGAATACGCCGAAATGTGCAGAAGCTTTCTGCGTGATTACGACGAATGCGGATGGCTTCCCCGTTGGATTGCCCCAGGTGAGGTCGGATGCATGCCCTCTACCCTTGTGGATGCCGTATTGGCCGATGCCTGCGTGAAGGGCATTCTCAACAAGGATGAAATGCGTGCCTGCCTGCATGCCATGATCAAGCATGCAACAACCGATGCACCCGAAAGCCGTTACGGCAGAAACGGTGCTGAAAGCTATTGCAAACTCGGCTATGTGCCGTATGATGAGCAGAGAGAAAGCGTCAACCTGACGCTCGATGCCGCTTACGGTGACTTCTGCATTGCGCAGATTGCAGAGCTTCTCGGTGAAAAGGATATTGAAGCAGAATACAGACAAAGAGCCTTGAATTACAAAAATCTCTATGATGCCGAAACCACCTTTATGCGTGCAAAGGACACAAACGGCAATTTCAGAGAAGGCTTCTCACCGATCAAATGGGGACTTGACTATACCGAGGGCTGTGCATGGCAGAGCACCTTTGCCGTACAGCACGACCCCGAGGGCTTTGCTTCCCTGTTCGGCGGCACCGAGGGTGTTCTCAAAAAGCTGGATGAGCTGTTCAGTGCAGAGCCGCATTACATTGACAATGCCTACAACTGCGAAATCCATGAAATGACGGAAATGGCGGCAGTCGATTTCGGTCAGTGTGCCATTTCCAATCAGCCGTCGTTCCATTTCCCCTACTTCTTCTCGTTCTACGGTCAGCCCGAAAAGACCGCTTATTGGGTAGAAAAAATGTGCAACGAGGTATTCTCTTACGAGGATGACGGCTTCCCCGGTGACGAGGACAACGGCTCGATGGCACTGTGGTATGTTTTCAGCACACTCGGCTTGTATCCGTTCTGCCCCGGAAAAGCGGAATATGTAAAAACAAAGCAGCTCGTTAAGAGTGCAAAGATTTGCGGCAAGGAATTTGACCCCGAAAAATTCGGAACAATCATTGCACACGAGGATGTAATCTGAACTTAAAAAACAAAACACAGCAAAATCCAAACGGAGATTGCTGTGTTTTTTTTTGGCTTGTTTTATACCTTTACGACTTGCTTTTTGCGTTCGGGCAGCTGCGAAACGATGATGGCAACAAACATCAGCACACAGCCGACGACTTCCCTTACGGTCATGGTTTCATGCAGGATGATGGCAGAGGAAATAACGCCGAACACGGATTCCATGGACAGAAGCAGTGTTGCAACCGTGGCTTCGGTGTATTTCTGCCCGACGATCTGCAGGGTATAGGCAATGCCGCTGCTGCAGATACCTGCATACAGAATTGCACCGAGGCAGGCACGGATGCCGTCAATGCTCGGTTCTTCAAAAATGAAGGCAAGAATCATGGTCAGAATGCCTGAAACAAAGAATTGTATGCACGACATCATAACAGGGTCCACACGGTCAACATATTTGTCAACCACAAGAATATGAATGGCAAACACAACAGAGCAGGCCAAGGAAAGCAGGTCACCTGTGTTGATTCCTTGGGTAGCTTCCCCCATGCACAAAAGGAACATGCCTATGAGCCCCGCAGCAAAGCACGGCCAAAGAATCGCACGAACCTTTTTGCGCAGGAACAGCAGACCGAACACGGGAACAAACAGAATGTAAAGCGAGGTGATGAATGCGATTTTGCCTGCATCCGTGTATTCAAATGCCTTGTTTTGCAGATTGGTTGCAACAAACAGAACGACACCGCACAGCAG
>JAZOWJ010000106.1:0-2618 GCA_045659125.1 Acutalibacteraceae bacterium | reverse complement strand
TTCTATAAACTGTCCTTAGCAACCCCGCGCATTCGGAATCCGTTTTTTACTATAAGTTTTTTTGAAAAAAAACTCAGATGGAGATTTCCATTGCAGTGTTGTAAAGCTCACGGTCAATGACCTTCTTCATATTGAGAGCTTCAACAATATCATAGTCGATGATATCTTCCTTCTTCATGGCAACAACGCGGTTGCCGATGCCGTTGAGAAGAAGATGTGTTGCATAAGAGCCCATCTGGCTGCCGACAACACGGTCCTTGACGGAGGGTGAACCACCGCGCTGCACATGACCGAGAACGGTTGCACGGCTTTCAACATCAAGGGTGCTCTGAATGTGCTTTGCAAGTGCATCGACACCGTCAATGCCCTGTGCTTTGAGCTTATCGGAAATGCCTTCAGCAGCAACGATAACAAAGTGCTTTTTATCGGTCTTCATGGTGCGACGCATGCGATCAATGATATCGCGTTCAATATCGAATTCAATTTCAGGAATAAGAATGGAGGTAGCGCCGACAGCAATACCTGCATTCAGAGCAAGAAAGCCTGCTCTTCTGCCCATTACCTCAACAACAGAGCAACGGTCATGTGACTCGGTGGTATCACGAATGCGGTCAACCATATCCATAATGGTGTTCAGACAAGTGTCATAACCGATGGTATAATCAGAGCAAGCGATATCATTGTCGATTGTTCCGGGAACACCAACACAGTTGATACCTCTGACAGAAAGGTCACGAGCGCCTCTGAAAGAACCGTCACCGCCGATAACAACGATGCCTTCGATGTTGTTTGCCTTACATACTTCAATAGCCTTTGCCATACCTGCTTCGGTGGCAAATTCAGTGCTGCGTGCGGAATACAGCATAGTACCGCCGCGATGAATAATATCGGAAACACTGCGCAGATTCATTTCATACATGTCGCCTTCCATGAGGCCCTTGTATCCGCGACGGATGCCGAGCATTTTTACATTGTTTTCACAGCCTGTGCGGACTGCTGCACGGATAGCGGCATTCATGCCGGGTGCGTCACCGCCGCTGGTAAGTACGGCAATAGTTTTCATGGGTAAATCCTCCTGAGGGAATAACATTTTTTGTTCAATATATAATAGTCCGATTTGACTGCTTTGTCAAGACTTCGCAGCCTTTATTTTTCATAAATTAGCACAATTTCGGAAATTACAACCTTGCTGCGACATTTTTTTCGCCCAGCAAGGATGCAAGACAGAAAGCCAGCGGTTCATTCCATTCCGTTCGCAGTCCGCTTGCAAAGTCATATTGCTTTTCGTCAGCATAATAGAACACGACCGGCAAGGTGCCTTCTTCAGCAAATATACCGCAAAGGCTCCTGACCCTTTTGAGCACTTCTCCGTCGCGGCTTGCAACACGCAGGAACAAGCCCTTCTTTGCATTGTCATGCGTAACGGAAACCTGCGGTGCAGGCAGCTGCATTTTCGGCAATGCACGCATAACGGGCTTCGGCTTTACAGGTGCAACCGGTGCTGCCGGCGGGGCTGCATTGAATTCGGGCGCAGGGAGATTATCGTAGTCCTCGGGCGGAATATAACCGTAGTCGGCGTCATACGAGCTTGCAGGGGCACTGCTTACAGCAGGTGGCGGTGGCGGAAGCTGCGCATCTCCCCCGCTTCTCTGCAAGGGCTTGAATTCCATGGGCGGCAGACGATAATTTTTAATCAGATCATCGTCATCCTTCATACCTTCGACAGAAGTCACTTCTTCAAGCAGCAGCTTCGGCACCTCGTCATCACGCAAGGACAGCTTACCCGTCAGCAAAACAACGGTGTCTTCTACAAGAAGATCTGCAAACTGCTCATATTTTTTCGGAAATACAAGCACTTCAATAGAGCCTGCCGTGTCCTCAATGGACAGGAATGCCATTGTGGTATCATTTTTGGTAATTTTCTTACGGACGGTGGATAACAGGCACAAAATGCGGATTTTGTCACCGTCATGGTAAGGACTTTCAGGGTCATTCAGATCGGAAGCCATCAAGGAAGAGGTTTTTGCACTTCCGAGCTTTTTGGAAAGGGTTGCATATTCAGTCATCGGATGACCGGACATATACATACCGGTTGTTTCCTTTTCAAGCTGCAATCTTTCACGTTCAGGCAGCTCCTTGACATCGGGCACCGGCGGTTCGCTGGCCTGTGCAAGATCCGCACTCAGATCAAAGAAGCCGATCTGTCCTTCAATCTTACTCTTCTTATCACTTTCAAGGGATGCAAGAATGTCATCAATCATCAGAAGCATCTGTCGACGGTTGTGGCCGAAGCAGTCACACGCACCGCTTTTAATGAGGTTTTCAAGCGAACGACGATTGAATTCCTTGCAATATACGCGCTTGCAGAAGGAATAATAACTAAGGAACGGGCCGTTTTCTTCACGCTCCTGAATCAGGAAGCTGATAAAGCCTGCGCCGAGGTTTTTAATGGCAAGCAGACCAAAACGGATGTTGCCGTCCACAACGGTGAATTTCTCGCCGGATTCGTTGACGCTGGGCGGCAATACATCGATGCCGAGATTGGCACATTCATCGATATATGCAACAACCTTATCGGTATTGGTCAGCACGCTGGTCAGCATCGATGCCATGAATTC
>JAZOWJ010000105.1:0-2224 GCA_045659125.1 Acutalibacteraceae bacterium | reverse complement strand
AGACTGCGTAAAAATGCCTGCATCAGACTGCACAGCAGGAAAAACACCGTCGTTGACACCGACAACAAACACAGCCCTTGCAGATTGCAGACGGATGCGCACGGCATCCCCGACCGAAACCTCATCAATGCCGTCGGGAATATCCCCGAGCTCTGCAGAGGATATCATAATTTGCAGCAGCTGCGCAAAGCGCTGTGCGCCGGGGGTATGCGGTCCGATGGCCTCCTGCAGGGCATCCAGCAGCTCCATCAGCACATCCCAGATTCTGCCCATGTCGATTGCGGTCACACTGTTGCCCTGTGCATCCAGCTTTTGAGCAAAGGCACGCAGCCGTTCATCCGCATGCACCCGAAGCAGGTATTTATAAACAGCCTCGCAGGCTGCTCTGCCGTCGGCTGCATCAAGCTCCTTACGAAGCTGCAGAATCGGCAGAATTGCCCTTTTGCGCAAAGCTTCAAGTGCCGACAGTTTTTCGCGGTCAGCATCCTCCATTTCTCTTCCGAAGCCGCGCGGATGGCCCGTAAATTCCTTTCTCCATCCCTCACCGTCAATCTGCCAAAGACGGGCATAGCTTTCCAGCTCGGCAACCTCCTGCACATTCAGATCGGCAAGTCCTGTTTTGAGTGCCTTCATCAGGGTTTCCGTCTGCATACGGCTGCCTGCCGCTTCGCACGCAGCGGTCACAAGACGCACAAGCGGAAATTCACCCAAGGGGCGGCGCATATCCTCAAAGCACGGCACACCGTGTCGGCGGAATGCGGCAGCAATGGCCTTGCTGTAGGAGCCTGCCTGCCGTTCAATGACGGCAATATCCCTTGCACGATATCCCTCCTCACGCAGCAGCCGTGCGGCCTCTGCAGCACAGAAGTCACATTCGGCATATTTGTCGGCGGCGGTCACAAGGGTCACGGCATCGGTTTTTTCGGCATATTCATCCGCATAAGGATTATAAAGTGCTTCACGAAGATATGCCAGGGCAGAGTCCTGCGCTTCTTTATCTTCTATATATATTTCCTTTATATTTGTATTGCTTTTCTGCGCTGCTGTGTGCAGTCTGTGACGGGCACGCTCGGCATGTGAAAAGGCACCCTCCTCAACTGCATTTTTTTCGGTGCACAGAAAAACACTGACAGACGGACATTGACGCAGCATTTGTTCCATACAATTGAACTGCTGCTCGGTAAAGCCGCGAAAGCCGTCAACAAAAATAACGGCATTTTCAAGCAGAGATTTCTCCTTGAGAAGCTCGGTCAGCATATTGATATTATCGCTTTTGTCGGAGAAGCGCTTACCGACAAGTGCATCGTATGCTTCAAAAATGAGCGCAAGCTCTGTGGTTTTACGGCGCAGGGATTCTCCTCTGATGCGTTCAGCAGCTTTTTCAAGGTCTGCAGGGGTCAGTGCATATTGACGCAGCTCATCCCTTGCCGAAAGCAGATTCTGCATCAGCTTTTCTCTGCCTGCATGTGTACTGTACAAACGGTTTTCGCCTGCGGCATTTTCCACCGCAAGGCTCATCAGCACCGCCCTGCCTGCTGCATCAACCTGCGGCTTGACGGGCTTTCCTGCTTCCTGCAAAAGGGTGGTTGCAAGACGCGAAAAGCCGCAAATGAGCATGGAGCTGACAGCCCTTGCACCGAACCGCAGCAGAATATCGCGGTCTCTTGCAAAAGCGGATTGCTCGGGCACCAGAAGAACGATGCGTTTTTCGTTTTGTTGCAAAGCAACGGCAATTTCCTTGTCGAGTGCTTGCCTGCGTTGTGCTTCGTGGCGCGATAAAACGAGCTGTAGCACTGTAATCACCTGCCAAATGAAATAATGTATTCATTGTACAGGAAAATAAACAAAAATAAAAGACCTTATTTGCAGGAAAAGCTGTTTTCTGATTCATTTTTGCCGTCAAGTCCTATAAATCGTACAAAATCATACATTGAAAAAACATTTTTCAGGCGGTCAACTGCCTGCTGCGAAAGTCCGTCGCAGCACACAATCACATCCGTACAGTGCTCTTCCCCGAAAAAGCGGATGCGCTGCACAGCATAGGAAATGACGGCTTCGTTTTGAAAATCATCCTCACCTAGATGCACATACAAGCTGTAAGCGCCCTTGTCGGGACGGATGAGCCGTTGCAGAAAAATCATCAGCAGCAAAACCGCCCCCGTGGCGGCAAGAACAACTGTAAAAGCCGACAAGAGGTTTATCAACATAAAAAAATCACCAAGTC
>JAZOWJ010000104.1:0-2614 GCA_045659125.1 Acutalibacteraceae bacterium | reverse complement strand
TGATGGTGGGTGTTTCGCCATTCAGCAGCATTTTGATGAACTTCGGAATGACGGCGGCATAGGCTCCGTCGGGGGTCTGACGACGGCCGAAAACGTTGAAATAACGAAGTCCCACGGTGGGCAGACCGTAGCAACGGGTATACAGTGCGCCGTACAGCTCGTCAACAGCCTTTGTCAGCGCATAAGGAGAAAGGAGATTTCCTTCCCTGCCCTCGGTTTTGGGAAGATTGGGCTCGTCACCGTAAACGGAGGAGGAGGAAGCATAAACAAACTTTTTCACACCGCACTGACGGGCAGCCTCCATCATATTGAGAGTGCCGCAGATGTTATTCTTTTCATAAAACAGAGGCATTTCGAGGCTTCTCGGCACACTGCCCCATGCAGCCTGATTGAGGACATAGTCCACACCCTCACAGGCCTGCAGGCAGGTGTCATAATCCTTGATATCACCTTTGATAAAGGTATAGTTTTCGTTGTCGGCAAACATATCGACATTCTTCTGAAAGCCTGTGGAAAGGTCATCAAGGCAACGCACCTTGTAGCCCATATTCAGAATGGCCTCACAGAGATTCGAGCCGATGAAGCCTGCACCGCCCGTAACAAGAAATACGGAATCGGCAGGAAACTGAAGATTTTTATATCCCATTTTTACAGCCTCCAATACTGATAGCCTGCTTCTTCGCATGCCTTACGGTCAAGAAGTCCCTTTACATCAATAAGCACCTTGCAATCCTTGTCGGAGAAGAGCTTTTTGAGTGCATCGGGGGTGAAGGACTTGAATTCCTCATGTGCAACGGCAAGAATGACAGCATCACAATCGGTGACAGTGTTGATGTCAACAAAATCAAGGCCGTATTCGTGCTTAGCTTCATCTGCATCAGCAACGGGGTCTGCAATAACAGGTGTAATACCATATTCCTGCAGCTCGTTGTAAATGTCGATAACACGGGTGTTTCTTGTATCAGGACAATTTCCTTGAATGTGAAGCCGAGAATGGCAACCTTGGCACCCTTGACGGCAGCACCCGTTTTCAGGATGCACTTGATTGTGTTTTCGGCAACATATTTGCCCATGTCATCATTGATGCGTCTGCCTGCAAGAATGACCTGGCTGTGATAGCCGAGCTGCTCTGCACGGTAGGGCAGATAGTAGGGGTCAACACCGATGCAGTGACCGCCGACAAGACCGGGGAAGAACTTCAGGAAGTTCCACTTTGTGCCTGCAGCCTCAAGAACGGCTTTGGTGTCGATGCCCATTTTATTGAAGATAACAGACAGCTCGTTCATGAATGCGATGTTGATATCGCGCTGGCTGTTTTCGATAACCTTTGCGGCTTCCGCAACCTTGATGGACGGTGCACAGTGCACACCGACCTTAACAACAAGACGGTAAACATCGGCAACAACGGCAAGGGTTTCGTCATCCATACCCGACACAATCTTCACGATGTTTTCAAGACGATGCTCCTTGTCACCGGGATTGATGCGCTCGGGAGAATAAGCAACCTTGAAGTCCACACCGCATTTGAGTCCCGATTCCTTTTCAAGAATCGGCACGCAGATTTCCTCGGTGACACCGGGATAAACGGTGGATTCGTAAACGACGATACTGCCCTTGACGAGGTTTCTGCCGACGATGGTGCTTGCACCCTCAACAGGGGTCAGGTCGGGTGTGTGGTCTGCACGCACGGGAGTGGGAACAGCCACGATGTGGAATTTTGCTTCCTTCAGGCGGGTTTCATCTGCGGTGAAATCAACCTTGCAGGCTGCAATGCCCTCGTCACCGATTTCATGGGTGGGGTCAATGCCCTGCTTATACAGCTCGATTTTCTTTGCGTTCAGGTCAAAGCCGACCACATCCACATGCTCTGCAAAGGCAACAGCAATGGGCATGCCGACATAACCAAGACCGACAAGGGACAGTTTTTCTTCTCTTTTTAAAAGCTTTTCGTAAAGATTCATAAACTTATTTCACTCCACATTTTTTTATATTTTTCAACCACTTTTTCAAGGGCATATTGTTCTTGCGTTTTTTGCATTGCACTTTGCGCAAATGCGTTCATTTTTTCTTCGTTTTCAAAAGCGAATTTCAAGGCCTCATACACAGCCTGCTCTGACTTCGGTTCAAAAACAATACCGCAGTCGTCTGCAAGCATTTCGCCGATGGCGCCGACATCGCTTGCGGCAACGACTGTTCTGAGTGCCATGGCTTCTACAACCGCATTGGGAAAGCCCTCGGTGTAACTCGGTAAAATAAACAAACCGCTTTTTGCTACCTCCTGCAGCACCTCGTCATGCGGCATCTCGCCTGTAAAAGTGAGATTTTTCACGTCCCTGCATTGCAGGGCTTCTATGTATTCATCCTTGTAAGGACCAATAATTTTTAATTTCTTTTCGGGGTACAACGGGCTGATTCTTTTCCATGCACCAACCAGCTCCCCGATGCCTTTTGTGGGAACAACCCATCCGACAAACACAACCGTGTCTGCCTGCGTTTTTTCGCGGTTGATTCCGTTTACCTTTGCCATGTCAAACGGATTGGGCAGCTGCATACTGTTGACCTCGGGCAAAGCCTTTTTGATGGTGTCGGCGGTTGCCTTGTCGAGGCTGATTAC
>JAZOWJ010000103.1:0-9129 GCA_045659125.1 Acutalibacteraceae bacterium | reverse complement strand
TGCATCTGCCCGTTTCACCGTGTCGTTTTGCTGCACGGCTTTGTGCGCAGCACGGCATTGCATTTCCCGTTACCCCCGAGCAGATTTCGCACATCTGCGAGGATTTGCAGGACTGCGGTCAATGCCCGTCTGCAACGCAGGATATTGCATTGTCAGCCTTTTCTGAAAATCTGCGTAAATATATGCCCTGAAGCGTTAATTCCATTTCGAATTCTGTTGCAGGAGCTGAATGGGATCATAACCGTAAAACGGCTGCACCGCAAGGGTTGCAATCATAAAATAAACAAGAAGTATCAGCAGAAGTGTCTTTCTTCTGTTGGTGCTTTTTTGCATTTGCGCCAGCTGCTTTTTGCCATACTTCCCGGCATCGGTCTCGCCGTTGTATTTGCGCAATATTCCCGAAAGAAGGGCATCGTCCTTGCGGATTAAAGAGAACAGAAGCATGTATTGTGACAAAACGGCGGCTGTGAACCAACGCGGAAATTCGTTGATCACAAAGCAGAGCACAATACTTAAGGCCATGGTTGCAATAAAAGTGAATCCCGCCAGCTTTTGTGCGGTGCTGCCTTTTTTGATGAACGGAATCCACACCGCAAGAAAAAGAGCAAGAACGGGCAGCAGCACAAAAACAAAGCTGAGAACAAACCTTGTGTTCACGATGAACGGAAGCATTTCGAGAGTCGTGCCTGCCGCATCGTTGGAGAAGTAGTAGGTGTCAAAATAACTTTTGTTGCTCACGGGCACCCCCAGTCGGGAGGTCATGTAAGAGAACAGCTCTTCCCGTGTCATTTTAATTGTGCTGTCTGCAAAGAAAACACACCACACCCCGCCGGCAACCGTGCTGACGGCGGTGGTCACGAAGCAGGCAATGCGTTCGGCCTTTTTGCTTTCGGTCAGAATATAATAAAGCTGTACGCACATCACGGCAGGAAAGAACGCAACCGCAAACGAAATGTGAGTGAATATACCTGCCACACACAAAATCGGAGAAACCCAATACAAGTGCTTTTTTTCTGCCGCAAAGCAGCAAAGAACGGAAAAAACAAGCAGATAAATTTCATACAGACCGATCCAGTTTGCATATTCAAGCAGACCGTAGGGAAACACAAAGGGCACAAGAAATGCGAAAAACAGAATATCATTGTTTTCGGTATCCGCTTTTTTCAGTGTCCGCAGCGCAAGTGCAAAAAAGAGCACCACAGCGAAAACAAAAACAGCAAGATTGATTGCAAAAATCTGCCGGTAGGTGATGTGATAGGTAAACAGGCGGATGACAGAGCCGATCAGCGTGCGTGTGCCGTAGTTGAAATTGTAATCCAGCAGATACAAGGAGGCACCCGGGTATGCAAGGTCCCACGATACATTGACAATCTGATAAACGGTTTTGATTATAAAAAATAAAAATGCCGCTGCGAGCATTATTTTTTTCTGCATTTGTTTGTCTTTCAGCAGGGAAGGAACATTCATATCAAAAGCTCCTTAAAGATATTTGTTTTATCATACCATATTAACCGCCTTTAAGTCAAGAAAACAACTTGTCGTGTGCGTGATTGACTTTCTTGAAATAAAATACTATAATATATAATAGGAATTTATCTGTTAAGCGCACAAATGTAAACGGAGTTTTTTGTATGAAAAAGAATGCCTATCTTGTGCAGGCAGGATGCCTGTATGGAAATACATATTATCTGCCGTATGCGGTCGGCATGCTTATCGCCTTTGCCATGCAGGATGCGTGTATCCGTGAAAGGTATGATTTCAAGCGCATCATCTATTCGCTGGAGGATATTGATGAAAGCATTGCGAGCCTTGAAAATCCTGCTTTTGTCGGTTTTTCCAATTCCATCTGGAACTACAGCTACAATCTTGAATACGCAAAAAAGCTCAAGGCCATGTATCCCGATTGTGTGATTCAGTTCGGCGGTCATCATGTGCCTCCCACCACGCAGTTTTTAGAGGATTATGATTTTATCGACATTCTTGTTCACCGCAAGGGCGAGGAAGCCTTCCGTGATGTGCTGCTTGCCATGGACGGACAGTGTGCGCTTGCAGATATTGCCAATATTTCCTATCGCCTTGCTGACGGCACACCCGTGCAGACAAGGGAAACCAAAATTACCATCAACGAATACCCCTCACCGTATCTGACGGGTGTTTTTGATGATATCATCAAAAACGATACCTATCGCTTTTCCTGTGTGCTTGAAACCAACCGCGGCTGTCCCTATAATTGCTGCTATTGCGACTGGGGTGAGCTCAATTCAAAGGTGCGTCTGTTTTCGCTTGAAAAGGTGTTTGCAGAGCTCGACTGGATGGCAGAACACAAAATGGAATTTGTGTATTGCGTGGATGCCAATTTCGGCATGTTTGAACGCGATGAGCTGATTGCGCAAAAGCTCGTCGAACTCAAGGAAACCAAGGGCTATCCCAACCGTCTGCAGGTGTCTTATGCCAAAAACGAAGCCGACCGTGTGTTCAGAATCAATAAGCTGCTAGCCGACCATGGTATCGGAAAAGGGGCAACCCTCGCCATGCAGACCATGGAGCCGTCCGTGCTCAAAAACATCGGCAGGGTCAATATTTCCAAAGAGGAATATGCGCGTCAGATCACCCGTTACCGCGAGGCAGGCATTTCAACCTACACAGAGCTGATTCTGGGCTTGCCCGGCGAAACCAAGGACAGCTTCTGCAAAGGCTTGTGTGAGGTGCTCGAGCTCGGTCAGCACAGCTCAGTGAGTGCATACTACTGTGAGCTGCTTCCCAATTCCTCGCTTGCAAGCAAGCAAAGCCTTGAAAAATTCAAAATCAAAACCGTGTCCTCTGCACTCAATCAGTATCACTGCGAAAGCATGGACGATGTGCTGTCGGGACATTCGGGAATTGTGGTTGCCACCTCCACTATGAGCGAGGATGAATGGATTGCCGCCAATGAGTTTTCCACCTGCGTGCAGAGCTTTCATCATTTCGGCATTCTGCAGTGCGTTGCCATGTATATCCGTAAGCAGCTGCATATTTCTTATTATGACTTCTATTCGGCAGTATTTGATTATGTGACAAAGGAAAGTGCGTTCTGCAAGCCGATTTTTGAAATGGTCAGCCAAACCCTGCACAATTTTGTGGACGGAAAAAGCGGCCTTACCTATCAGAACGATATTTTCGGCAAAATCACCTATCCGCTGGAGGAGGCTGTCTTTTTGTTGTGCCTGCATGACAGCGAAAGCTTCTATGCGGATATGCGTGCCTTTGTGCAGCGCTATGTTGATGACACAGCCCTGCTCGACGAGCTTTTTGCCTATCAGCAGGCGGTGGTGCTGCGTCCGATGAAAAATGATTTCACCCTGCAGTGCAGCTATAATTTCAGGGATTATTTCGATGCCGTGTTGCGCAATGACTTTACGCCATTGCAGCAAAAGCCGGTCTGCTACCGCTTTTCCACCCCCTTTGCCACCGACAATTGGGTGGACTATGCCAAGGAAATGGTGTGGTACGGCAGACGTAATAACCGCATGATGTATTCGAGTGCTCCCAATCAGATCGTTGAATTATAAAAACAAAAACACAAAAGCACCTCCTGCCGATTGATTCGGACGGAGGTGCTTGGTCTTTATACTTCTTGTGTTTTGTTGATCATTCTGCCGTTGCGTCTTCCGAACCACACAACCTCCCTCGCAAAGGTCTGCCATGAGTCTGTTTCAGGCGGTGTGATGCGAAGGTGCGTTTCGCATTGCTCGGGCTGTATGACAGCATCATCAAACAGGCTGTCAAAATAGCGGTTCCATGCATAGCGGAAGGTGCGCTCACTGACAGGCATGGCAGGACGGGCAATCACTGCCTGCTGATAAGCCAGCAGATCCTCAAACAGAGCCCGGTCATCAAAATAAGAGGATAAGAAGCCGCGGATATCCTCGTAAAAGGCTTGCACCTCATACACAACAGACAAGAAGATTCCTTCTTCAAATGCCCAGTAAATGTCGCCGAAGCGCTCATCTGCAAAAAACAGATTGCCTTCTTCCCGCAGGAATGCGTCCAGACAACTGAAAACATGCGTAATAATCTGTTTGCTGACCTGTCCGTTGTTGAAAATCCAATCTATGAGCTGCATATAAAAATCATAGTAGGAAATGTTTTTTGCCTTGCGCAGGTAAATTGCAATAAAGCGCAGCAGACCCATGCAGTGAAAGCCTTGTGTGCACGCGCCGATCTGCAGTGCGGTCTTCCAATCATCCCGGCTCATGGTGCTTGTCTGCACAACAATCTCCGAACGAGAGGCCTTGGCCCCTGCCGTCAGCAGCCTGCTGTGATTCTGGCAAAGCTGTGAACGGATGGTGCGGATCCGGTATTTTTCACGCCATTGCGGTGAATAAAGTATGGTATTTGGCAATACCTCGCAGCGGTTGATGTTCACGGAATAATGCTGTCCTGCCTCCAGGACAGCAAACAGCCCCCTGCAGAACGATTCGAGCGTTTCCCCGGGAAGTCCTAAAATCAGGTCGGTATAGGTGTCAATGTTGTGGCTGCGGTATTTTTGCAGCTGTTCGGCAAGATTGTTGACCGACATATTTTTTCTGCCGATGATTTTCAGTGTATCCTCACACATGCTTTGCACGGCAACGGAAACACCGCGGTTCAGTCCGCTTTGCTCAAGCTTGCGGTTGATGCGGAAGGTCACCTCATCCTTGTTTTTTGCAGAGGTGGTTTCAAAGCGCTGCGGAAAGCCGTATTTCTTTTTGACGGCAATCACATGCTCAACAATTTCTTCATCCCGTTCAAGGATGCCGAAGTTGCCGTCTGCACATACGCAGTAGGCGATTTTGTGCGTGCCGAGCCATTCAATGTCCTTTTTGATGCGCTCAAGCGGAAAGCTGCGGAACGAAGAGCCTGTGCGTGCCCAATAGCAATAAATGCAGCCGTACGGACAGCCGCGGTTTGTTTCCACCGTGGCATCAAACTGCATTCCCGCATAGCGCACATCGTTGAGAATACGGTCAAAAATGCCCGTTGTGTAGGGCGAGGGATGGTTTTCAAGGGACGGCGGTGCACTGCGCGGTGTTTTGCATATCCCCTCATCGGTGCGGAATGCAATGTTGTGAATACTCGCAAAATCCCCACCCTGCAGCAAGGCAAGAAGCAGCTGTGTGACAACCGTTTCGCCCTCTCCGTGCACGGAAAAATCAATAAACGGATTTTCCTGCAGCAAGGTTGTGTCATCGGGAATCTGCGGACCGCCGAAAATGACGGTGCAGGACGGATATTTTTCTTTTACGGCCTGTGCAAACGCAAGATTGTACTCATAATTCCACATATAGCACGAAAATGCTGCCACAAACGGGTCGGTGCATTCCGCAAGCGCTTCTTCAATGGGCTTGGGAAGAAAGATAAAGTCGCCGAGCCTGCAGCTTTCGCGGATGTCCTTTTGCGCAAATGCATAAGCTGCAATGGTCCCTGCGGCATAGGGAAGATATACCGCGTTGGAAAGGGAATTATTGGGTTGTACAAAATAAATGTTTTTCATTTGCCGGTTGCCCTGTCAATTCAGTTTTTCAATTTTGCGGATGGTTTTTTTGTTGCGTCTGCCGTACCAGATGATTTTCTTTGCATATTCCTTCCATGTGTCGGGAACATCTTCAGCATGGAAGCGCAATGTGCAGTCCTTTTTTGCAAGTGATTCGGGCTTGTTTGCAAGCACTGCATCGAAAAAGCCCTTCCAGTCATGGGTATAGCTTTGGATGAGGTCATTGCCGAACGGGGAAACAATCATGTTCTTTTGGTAAGACAACAGCTCTGCCAACACAGTTTCATCCATATCGAACTGCGCTATGAACTGCATGAATTCACTGTAGAAGGCATCACTGTTATAAATAAAGGTCAACAGCATTGCTTCTTCATACGGCCATGTGATGTCCTTGAACTCGTCAGGTATATAAGACAAGTCTGCCTCACCATGCGCAATGGACTGCATGCAGTGCTCGATGGTGCGTAGTGTGCTGCCGATGCAGCCCTCACGGTCGGCAAAAAAGTCAATAAAGGATTGATAGAAGTCGTAATAGGGAACTGCCTTTGCATTGTGCAGATAAATTGCAAAGCACTGCAAAAGCCCGTGGCAATGCACACTCTGAATGCAAACCGAGAAAATGTTTGCTTTGATGAGCTCCTCTGCCGTCATGGTAGAGGTTTCAACAATATATTCAAGTCCGCCTGCAAACACGGCATTTTCAACCGCACAGTGGTTGATGTTGAGCTTGTTGACGGCGGTTTTGATTGCAAATTTTTTCATGTATTGCTCACTTGCAAGGGTGGAATTGGGATACACCTCACAGCGGAATACATTGATGGAATCGTGCTGTCCTCTTTCAAGCAGCTCGCAGATGCCCTGCGAAAAGCTTGCAAGTGTTTCACCGGGCAGACCTAAAATCAGCTCGGTATAAGTGGGAATGTTTGCCTTGTGATACAGCTCGAGCTGCTCGGAAAGCTTGTCCTTGTTCATGTTCTTGCGTGAAACATTTTTGAGCACTTCCTCGGACATACTCTGGAATGCAAGCGAAACACCCTTGCTCATACCCACCTCATTGAGCAGGTAGTTGATCTGGAAAATACGGTCTGTTTTATCCTTTGCAAAGCAGGCACCGAATTTGTCGGGATAGCCTGTTTCCTTTTTCATTTTTGCGGCAAACTGCGCAATTTCAAGGTCGCGCTCAAACAAGCCGAAATTGGAATCCACGCACATGCAGTAGGATATTTTGTGAGCGGCAATCCATTCGAGGTCTTTTTTGACCCTTTCAATCGGGAACAGACGCATCGGCTGGTCATAATCGCACCAATCGCAGAACGAGCAGTGATACGGACAGCCTCTGTTGGTTTCAAGCTGCGCGTTGAATTCCATGCCCTCGGGCACATTGCAGAGCTTGTCGAAAATGCCGCTGTAGTAGGGGGACGGATAATCTGTTGCGCCCTCCACCTTGTCCTCGCATTTTACAATATGGCCGTCTGCCTCGCGATAAGCGATGTTTGCAACGCTGTGCAGCGATGTGCCTGCCTGCAGGGCTCGCAGAATATTGGTCAGAGGCAGCTCACCCTCACCGAAAATGCAGATATCGATAAAGGAATATTGCTCAAGGTAAGAGGTGTTTCGTGCAATGTGGTGGCCACCGAAAACGATGAGTGCATCAGGATACATCTCTTTTATAAGCTTTGCTTTTTCCAGATTGTATTCATAATTCCAGAAGCAGCAGGAGAAGCCCACCATGAACGGCTCTGTCACGGCAGACAGAAAATCCTCTGTGTTGTCTTCCTTAAAGATGATGCCGGCCAGCTCATAATCGCGGCTGATGTCTTCAAACTGCAACGCATAGGAAGCCATGACCCCCACGGAATACGGGTAATAGATGGAATTGCCAAGCAATGTATTCGGTTGCACAAAATAAAATTTTTTCTTCAAAGCTCTCAATCCTCTGATGAATTGTCGATGTAGGTTATATTTTTAATAATGTTCTGACCGCCCTTTCTGCCGAACCAGATAATTTTCACACCGTACTCGGGCAGGGTCTGCGGAACATCGTGTGCATCAAACTGCAAAACGGTTTTCTTTTGCTGCAGGGGATTGTATTCACCCTTGTAGATGCTTGTGAAATAATCGAAAAAGTCATATTCTGCCTGCAGCTGCACAAACGGAGTGTACGGATTTTTCACAACCGCCGTCTGATATTGCAGAAGCCCCTGCAGCAATGCATTGTCATCAAAGTAAGTCTGCAGGAATGGGATGATTTCTGCATAAAACTGCTTGTATTCGCGGATGATTTTCAGGAAGCTGCCTTCCTCCAAGGGCCATGTCAGCTCACCGAAATCAGGATCATAACAGGTAAGCGAGCCCTTGTTCTGCAGGATTTCTCTGTATTTTTCCTCCAGCCATGTGCGGATTCTTCCGCAGGCGGAATGGGGATTTCTCTTTGCCCATTCGAGCAGATCGCAGTAAAAGTCTGTATAACGGATTGCTTTTTCGTGGTGCAGGTAAATGGCAATGCACTGCAAAAGTCCTAAATTGTGGAAGGTGCGCACAAACACATGCAGAATATTGCAGGCAACCCAGTCCTCGCGTGAAAGGGTGGAGGTTGCAACCACGATTTTTGAATATTCGGGAATGCCCTCCCTGTTGGGCACCACGTGGTATTGGTGCTGCTCGGTAACGGCATATTCAATTTTGTATTTTTCCATATAAGCAGGGTCGCTCATAATGGAGTTGGTCAGCAGCTCGCAGTTGAAGAAATTGATTGCCATGTGCTGACCGCAGGAAAGCAGCTGCTCGATGCCCTCCTTGAAGCTTTCGTAGGTTTCGCCGGGCAAGCCTAAAATCAGCTCGGAATAGGTGCCGATGCCGTGTGAATTGTAAAGCTTCATCAGCTGCAAAAAGTTTTCAAGCGGCATATTCTGACGGTTGATGCAGTTGAGTGCCTCCTGACTCATGGACTGGAACGAAAGGGTTGCACCCTTGCTCATGCCTGCTTCGTTGAGCTTTTTGTTGATGGCAAACACTGTTTCGGGATTATTTTTGGAATAGGTTGCCTGGAATTTCTGCGGATAGCCGGTTTCTCTGTTCTTTTGCACCACATAGTCAACATAGTCCATGTCGCGCTCAAAAAGACCGAAATTGGAATCCGTGCAATAGCAGTATTCAATTTTGTGTTCTGCCATCCAGTCGATTTCCGCCTTGACAAGGTCAGTATCAAAAATCTTCATTTTGGATTTGATGTTGCCCCAGTCGCAGAATGCACAGCGGTTCGGACAGCCGCGGTTGGTTTCCAGCACTGCGGAAAATTCCAGCTCCTCGGCTTCCACAAGGGCATCAAACAATCCTGCAAGATACGGCGAAACACGGTTCACGAACACAGACTGCTTTTCGTTGACAACCTTTTCTCCGTTTTCATTTATGTAAACAAGATTGGGCACATTTTCAATTTTTTCTTTTCCGCAAAGGGCCGTCAGCAGCAGACGGAAGCTTTCCTCGCCTTCTCCCTGCAACAGAAAATCAACATAATCTTCTCCGATGATTTCGCTGTTTTCGTTCACCTGATGCCCGCCGAATACGGTGATGCATTTCGGAAATGCTTTTTTGACAGCCTGTGCAAAGGCCTTGTT
>JAZOWJ010000102.1:0-2878 GCA_045659125.1 Acutalibacteraceae bacterium | reverse complement strand
GCATCTGCCCAGTCATATTTCCAGTAGCCCATCATCCAGACCTCATCAAGCTTCTGCCACGAGGCAATTCTTGCGGCAAGGTCTTTGCTCACACGGTAAACATCGGGCTCGGGATTGCGGATTTCGTCCCAGTTTTCAACGGCCGTCAGTGCACCGTCGCTTTCTTTGCCGAGTCCTGTGGAAACAACCTCTTCTGTTTTGAGGAAGCCTTCATCCGGATAACGTGCAATGGTCTGACGGATGTCGTTGACAAACAGCTCGCAATACAAGGGACCCACATAATCGCCGTCATATTTTGCGGCGGTGTTGTAGGAGCCGATGGCATACAGCTTACCCCAATCGTCTGCTGTCAGCGAATAGGGTTCTTTGGTCAGGTCAATCACGACTACTTTTTCTTTTGCGGTGTCGGAAAGACGGCTGTAAATATCCGCATACTGCGAAGCGGAAACAAAATCGGACGGCTGCAAGGTCTGACCGCCGTTGAGCACGACCTCGCCGTCACCGTAGGCACAATATGTAACGGGACATTCCGCCGTGCCGCTGTCTTCGGCGGTGAACACAACTGAAGACACACGGTAGTCCCCTGCCATCAGGCAGACGGTGATTCCCGTTTTGTCGGTTTTGTCAAGCGCACGCACGGCCTGCTGCGCCTTTTCGATGGTGGCAAAGGGAGCCTTCAGGGAGCCGTCATTTTCGTCACTGCCTGTGGGGCTTACATAAAAATCACCTTCACGCAACTGCAATTCCTCCTTTGCGATGGGGTTGGCAATGGGTGCTGCCGCCTTGTAATCATGATAAATAAAGTTTATCGCAGTCGGCAGCAGCATGGAATAAACAAGCACACCAACGGCAACACTGCCGCCGATTGTCAGCGGAAGCTGCACATACTTTTTGCCGATTTTTGAAACAAGCACGGCAAAAAGAACAAGCAAAAAAACAAGCTGCAGCGATGTGGCAACGGCAATGGCCTCCTGTGCCATCTGCTCATGGCCGATGATAACATTGACAAAAAACGTGATGCCCCACTGCAGGGCGGCATAAATGAGAACACAAAGAACACACAAGCCTGCCTGCTTTCCCTTTTTGCAAGGCTCCTTACGCAGGACCTGCCCTGCCCCTGCAAGAAGTCCGACACCGAGGTAACCCAGTGCGGCATACAGTCCCAGCACAGGCAGATTATCCCAGTGCAGGTATTCATAATAGAAGCAATACAGAGAATAGCACGACAGTGCCGCTGCAACGAAGCCGAGAATAATCCAAAACAATTTTTTGTTTTTCATTGGCTTTCTCCTTATTTCATAATTCTTTTATACGTGCAAAACACCCGAACAAGGTCGGGTGCTTGCTACTGTTTTAAAAAGCAACGGTGCGTGCTTCGCTCTGATTGCCCCATGCATCTTCAGCAACAACCTCTGCGTATGCAGCGCCGTCGGGCATGGAGAACTTAAAGGAAATGCTGTCGGGACGGTCGGCAAAATAATATTCGGAGAATTCCCATGCAGCATAAAGGGTTTCGCCTGCCTCGTTCTTCACGGCAATGCGATAGAGATAAATTTCGTTCCCATCTTCAACAGCAGCCTGCGGTACGGTTACAGTAGCGTTGATGAGTCCCTTTTTGTAAGTGATTTCAGCATCGTCTGTAAATACGGGTGCGTTGGCAACAGCGCTTCTTGCATCGTGGGAATATTTTGTCTTGTTTTCTTCTGTGACATTGTCAATAAGGTAAGTGCAAAGGATTTCTCCTGCAGTGATGTCGAGCACCTTGACAAGAATGCGGTTATCGGCATCGATTTCAAGAATCAGCGCCTGCGCAACGGTCTTGCAGCCGTCGGGATGGATGGAGTTGACACCGTCCACGCTGAATTCTGCATAGGAAAGACCGCAGTCACCGATGGCGGTAAAGGTGCCCTGCCAGATGCTTCTGGGGTCGTTGGACGGGTAGTGGGAATGACCCGAAATGTCCACAACCTGCGGATATTTGTTAAGTACTTCCGTAAAGTAAGTCACACCCCAACCCTCGTGGGTATAGCTTCCAAACACGGTATCGGTGATGTGCTCATGCTGGAACACAAAAACGGGCTTGTCGGGTGCATCAGCAACGGCTGCTGCCAATTCCCTGTCAAGCCATTCGACCTGCGAAGGCAGATAATGTGCATTTTCATCAGCACAAGCGGAAACAACAATAAAATGATAGCCGCCTATCACGGTATGGTAGTCGGGCTGCTGTCCCGTGACCTGTGTGAACATACCAAGGGAATCCGCTTTTTTGTAGAAATTACCGTCATGGCTGGCAACAGCTGCCAGTGCAAGCGCCTGTGTTTCGTCACGAAGCACATTTTTAACCGTTGCTCCGAAGGCAGCATAAGCGGTCATGGAGCCCTCGTCGGTCAGGTCACCCGAAAACACAACGGCATCCACCTTGTTGTAGTCGGCATCCTGATCGGCAAGTGCATAAGCCTGCTTCATCATTTTTGTAATACGGCGGCAGCCTGTGTCGCCCATGGTGATGACATGCGTGTCACTTGCAGCCACAAAGCGCATAACGGGAACAAAATCATCTTCAATATCCTTGGGGGCTGCGGGTGCCACAAACAAGCCGAAAAAGCCTGCAAGGGCAGTAAAAATACTCAAAACAACAGAAACAAAAGTCTGCATAACAATTCCCTCCATTTATCTTTTTTTCATATTACCATTTTAGCGTTATAATTGCAATAACTTAATTTTATAAATTATGGTTTATCCGCTTTGCGGATATGATATATCTTCGATATGATGAATGATATATTTTCCTGACGGAAAATATTGAGGGTCGCTGACGCTCCGATTTATAAATTCTTTTATAGAGCGAAGCGGAACAAGCGACAGCTTCCGCAATATT
>JAZOWJ010000101.1:0-13425 GCA_045659125.1 Acutalibacteraceae bacterium | reverse complement strand
TTGTAATTGATGGTGTAGGAGCTGCTGCCATAGGTAACGCGGACAGAACCTTTATAAACCTGTCTGTTTGCAGTGTCATATACATCCAAACCGGCTGCTTCAATTTCTTCAGGTGTCATACGGTTGACTTCAAAATAGCCTTCAATGACACTGCCGCTGATAACACGGATTGTCAGCGCCGTGGTAGCTCCACCGATAACAACCGCTGTTTTTTGCACGGGCAACCACTTCTGGTCGACGTAAACGCCGACATTGTGTCTGCCTGCAGTCGCTTTAATACTTGCAACACCGCTTGCATTGGTAGCATATTTGGTCTGTTTGTTGGTACCCAGATCGAATGTGACAGGTACATAAGGCACGGTTTTTCCGTTTTCATCAATGACGGTTACATTGAGAATGCCGAGCAACTGCCGCTCAACCACCGTGACAGTCTGCGTTTTTGTGGAAGTAAGCCCATCCGAGTCGGTAACGGTAAGAGACACGGTATAGGTACCGGCTTCGGTATAACTCTTGATTTGCTTTACAGCCGTGCTTGTTGTTCCGTCGCCGAAATCCCAGTAATAGGAAATAATGGTGCCGTCACTGTCCGTTGAGGAGCTTGCATTGAAGTATTCTGCAACACCGATTTCCATTTCTGCAACAGCCGAAATTCTTGCTATCGGTGCAACCTTTTGTGCTGCAACGGTGCATTCGAGCGTCTGCGAGGAGGAATTGCCGACAACGTCGAATGCCGTGATGCGCACCTTATAAGTGCCTCCCTCCGAAACGGATCGGGAAACGGAATAGTTTGCGTTGTTGCGGCTGCAGGTTGCAATTTGTGTGAAATTGCCGTTGTCTTTTTGCAGATAAACCTTATAACCGGACAAATCGCTTTCGCCGTTGTTTGCCCAAGCTACTTTCAGCACACCGTTTGCAACTGAAAGCTGTGCATTTTTAATTACCGGAGCGGTTTTATCTATGGTGTAAGTGTAGGTTGCGCTGTATGCGCTGACATGACCTGCAGCATCCGTTGCCTTGGCACGGAAATGCAGAACATCACTGTCGTTGTAATTGGAAATCGGAATACTCATATTGAAAGAGCCGCTCGATTTGCCTGCAAGTGCAACAGATTCAATATGAACTTCAAAATCGCTCATAGAGGAAGTTTTGTATTCAACCGTGACCGACTGCAACGCATTGTTGTCGGAAGTTGCAATGTTAACTGTGTTGAACGACGAACCGACGCGACTGCCGCTTGCGGGACTCATAACAGGCACCTGCGGAGCAATCAGATCTTCGAGCATGGTGGCACTCACAACAGGTGAAAACGCACTGATATTACCAACGGTATCTTTGACAGCCACTTTATAATAATAGCGCGTGTTCAGCACAGTGGTCTTGTCATAATAAGAAACCTTGCTCAGATCGCTGACAATGCAGGAATATGTGCCGTTTTCACTTGTGGAGCGGTAAATGCTGTATTTGCCGATGTCATCTTCCATTCCCATTGTCCACGAAATGCAGATGGCTCCTTCCAGACCTGCTGCCTGCACATTTTGCGGTGCGGCAGGTGCGGTGTGGTCAACATAATATTCAACATACAAATCGTCTGCTGTTGTGTCAGCAGAACCGAGACTGTCATTCACATTACCGCTCGTATCAGTAACCACCGCTTTAACCTTGATAATACCTTCCGGATATGAAGCGGTATTGACGGAATACGAAAGGGTTTGCGAGGTTGCATTGCTTGTATATGTCTTTGTATACAGCGTAGCCCATGTTGTGCCGTCAAATGAAATCTGCACTGCAATGGAAGCAATACCGCATTCATCCTGTGCAGTTACGCGGAAAGATGCCGCAGTATTGCAACGGCTTGCCGAAGACAAGGAGGAAATGCTCGGCGCAGTGGTATCAGCCAGGGTTGTGAAGGTAAAATCTTCTGAATATATACCAATATTGCCGTAGCAGTCAACGGCGGCAATACGGTAAGTATAGGTGGTTGCAGGACGAAGGCCGGTCAGATGATATCCCAATTCATTGAACCCGGATGCCACTCTTGCGTATGTACCGGCATCGGATTTCCGTTCAAGCACAAAAGAAGCATAGTCTTCTGCCGCAACATCATCCCATGCGAGTGTTGCTGTGGCAGAATAAATCTCAATGGTGCGCACATTCATAACCTGATCAGGGCCGGTGTTGTCAATTTTGTAATGACGTGCAGGAAGACCGTCACTGACATTGCCTGTTGTGTCATACGCGAGAGCACGGAAAAGAATTTCGCCGTCTGCAAATTGGGTTGTGTTGACATTGTTGCTGAAGGAAGAGCCGCTTGCGGATTGCAGCAATGTCCAGCTTTCGCCATTGTCAGTTGAATAATACAGTTCAATTTTTGCAACGCCGATGTTGTCCTGGGCGTTAATGCTGATTTTCTTTATACCGCTGAGTACACTGTAATCGGCAGGGGTAAAGGTCTTGATGTAGGGTGCTTCTGTATCAACAAGCGGACTGCTTGTGACGATTACGGAGTTTTCACCGATGACATCACCCTTGAGGGCACAGATATAGTATTCATACACTGTACCGACCTGTACGTTTGTATCAATATAGGAAAGATTATTTCTGCCGTTGATGTATTTACAGAGCTTAAATTCACTTTCATTCTCTGCTTTTTTGTAGATATTGTATCCTGTAACCGTGGCTTCCACTGCCTTGTACCAGGAAAGTCCGATCTGATGAATCTGCGCCTGCGCCATCACACCATCCAACGCAACGGCAGGGTCAAGGACAATGTAAGAGTTCTGACAACGGGAGCAGTCGTAACGGGTATGAGAATCACTGCCGTCGGAGGGCACAACATGCGTTGCAACATAATCATGTTTCAGGGCAGACACAGCAGTATCGGTGTAACTGTTCTGACAACGGCTGCAAGTATGTCGGGTGTAACCGTCAACCGTGCAGGTCGGGTCCACCACGCAAGCAATGTAGTCATGCCCGAGCATGGGAATGACCTCACGTTTGGAAATCCAGGTTTGGCAGAAGTTGCAGTAAATGCCGTCCGTCAGACCGGATGTTGTACAGGTTGCGGCAAAACCTTCGACTTCGCTTGTGTCCGGATGCGCACAGGGAATTACTTCAAAGGTTCTTTCATATGTGGTTGCATATGCTTGTGCGGTGGAATTGTTAAAACCGTGGATCACTGCGGTATCTGAAATGGTATTTGCACTGTCATCAATCACACAGGCATTGTTGTAAATATAAATATCCGTCAATGCGGAACAATCATAAAATGCATAAGACTCGATGCTCGTCACGCTTGCAGGAATTGTGATTTCTGCCAGTGCGGTACAGCTGTAGAATGAACAGGAACCAATACTTGTTACGCTAACCGGAATGAAAATCCTTGTCAGTGCCGAGCAATAACCGAAAGCATAACGATCAATGCTTGTTACACTATCCGGAAGACTTATTTCGGTCAATGATTCACACTCGTAAAATGCAAAAGAAGAAACGCTTGCCAATTGACTGTTTTCACCAAATGCGACACAAGTCAATGAGGTGCAATTTTGAAATGCATAACTATCGATGCTTACTACACTGTCCGGAACGGTAAATGACGCCTCCGGCTTGCCTGCAGGATAACAAATCAGAGTTGTGTTATCTTTGTTATACAGAACACCGTTCTCCGAAGAATAATTTTCATTTGCAGCCTCAACATGGATGGCAGTCAATGCGCCGCAATCTCTGAACGAATAGAGCCCGATGCTTGTTACACCGGCCGGAATGGTGATTTCGGCTAATGCAGAACAATCTTCAAACGAAGATGAGCCGATGCTGGTTACACTGTCGGGAATTGTGATGTCGGTCAGGGATGAGCAAGTATAAAATGCCTCATATCCGATACTTGTCAGTTGACTGTTCTCGCCGAAGGTGACAGTTGTCAGAGCGGAGCAGTCTTCAAATGCAGAAGAACCGATATTTCTTACGCTGTCCGGAATGGTGATTCGGGTTAAAGCTGTACATCCGTAGAAAGCATTTGATTCGATATCTTTTACGCTGCCGGGAACTTCAAATGTTGCCTCCGGTTTGCCGGCAGGATAACATAGCAGCATTGTCTTATCTTTGTTATACAGTACTCCGTTTTCCGAGGTATAATATTCGTTGCTTGCCTCCACTTGAATGGCAGTCATTGAAGAGCATTTTTCAAATGCTCCGAAAGCGATATGGTCTACTTGTGCGGGAATGTTGATTTCGGTCAATGCTTTACAATTATAAAACGCATTATACCCGATACTCGTCACACTGTCCGCAATTGAAACAGAAGTTATTTTTGTTAAACCGAAAAAAGCCTCGTCCCCGATGTTTGTTACGCCGTCTTTGATCACTACGGATTTTACTTTTGAAGAATACAGAAAGCTGCTGGCACCGAATATTCTGTCATTCTTCATTTCGCCGGTTCCGTAAATTTCAAGAACACCGTCCTCATACAATCTGTATTTCACATCACTTCCCTCTGCATCGCAATCCCCGCTTTTTCTGATTGCTGCCTGTGCGGAACAAATGGTGCAGATGTGCGTTGCGGTGTCAAACAGATGCCCTTCGGGACGCAGTGCGGCTATTTCTTTGTTGCCGGATACATAAATGCCGCAAAGCGTACAGAAAACACTTGCCGTGATGCCCGGCATGGTACAGGTCGGCGGCACTTCATCGGTAGCTCTTGTTCTTTCGTGCTTGCAGGTCAGCTTTCTGAATGTTTTTGAATAGGTGCTTGCATATGTCTGTGCAGTGGAGCCGGAAAAGCCGTGCATGACGGTACCGGACGACACAAAATAGGACGAATTATAGAATGTGCAATCGGTGCTGTAAATGTAAATATCGGTCAGTGCATAGCAACTATAGAATGCATAATCACCGATTGCTTTTACGCTGTAGGGAATGCTGACTCCGGCCAGGGCTTCACAATTGTAGAAAGCATCTTTTTCGATGGTTGTCACCGTGTCCGGAATGGTTATATTGCTCAGGATATCACAATAGCGGAACGCATACGCTCCGATGGTCACGACACTGTCAGGGATAATAAAAGCTGTGTCCTGCTTGCCGACGGGATAGCAGACAAGGGTTGTTTTGTCTTTGTTGTACAGCACACCGTTGTCTGCACAAAAAGCTGCGTTGCCGGCATCAACAGAGATGCTTGTCAGAGTGGTACAACCGCTGAAGACAAGCGCAGTAACACTTGTTACGCTGTTCGGAATATTGAATTCGTTCAGTGCTGTGCAATTGGAAAATGCATAATCCGCGATACTCGCTACGCTGTCACTGATGATGACCGAGGACAGTGCGGTACAATTGCAGAACGCATAAGTCCCAATGCTTGTCACATTGTCACCGATGATGACCGAGGACAGTGCTGTGCAATTGTAGAACGCATGAGTCCCGATACGTGTCACGCTGTTGGGAATATTGATATTTGTCAACTGAGTTTCGTAATAGAATGCATAATTGCCGATTGATGTGATTGTGTCTGCCACCTCAACAGATTTGACAAACTGCCGATAGGAATACCACGGCACAGCTGAAGCAGATGCAAAGTCAGTCATGGCGCCTGTGCCGGTAATATGCAAGACACCATCCTTGTACAGGGTGAATTTTGCTTCGGTACCGCAACTGCCCGTCAGCACAATATCGGAGCCGGAATCAAGAGCTATAAATCCGCAGCTGTTCGCTTCCGCATATGTTTGAGCGGTCGAATTTTTGTATCCTGAAATTACCTTTCCGGTTCCGAATGCGGAATCGGAAATTGTGCAGTAGGGATTCAAAACAGTAATCTCTGAGCAGGAAGAAAGAGCTTTCACATTGATGTTTTTTACGTTGGCGGGAATAACAATTGTCGGTACAGCGCAGAGGGTGAATGCTTCATAGCCAATGCTTGTCACACCATTTCCTATGGTAACGGACTGCAAAGAAGAGCAATCACGGAATGCTCTGCCCTGAATGGTGGTGACTTTATCGGGAATGGTGATTTCTGTTAGCGAAGAGCATTCGTGCATGGCGGCAACACCAATGCTTGTCAGGCTGTCAGGCAGCTCGATACTGACAAGATTTTGGCAATCTTCAAAAGCATAATGGCTGACACTTGTAACGCCTTCTTCAATGATACCCTTTTGTATGCATTCACGCAGTGCATGCCAGGGCAATGCAGAAGCGGAAGTGGATTCCATCATTGCACCCTTGCCAAAAATATACAACGTGCCATCCGTATGCAACTCCCACTGTACATTGTTGTCCTGTGCACCGCAGTTGCCGCTCGCAAGAATAGCTGTGGTTGCAGAATCTTCCCAATTCGCAACATAAAGACGGTCGCCAGTGCTGCCGTCAGGAATGATCACCTCTGTAAGCGGTGCCGTAAGGCCTGTGCCTGTCCATCCGACAAACGCAGCACCTGCTTTTTCGGGAACAGGCAGGGTGACTGTGTCGGATTGAATATTGAAAGAGGTCGGTTCTTTGGTGGTAAAAACACCACCGTCAAGTGAATAAACAATGCTGTATTCGCTGAGAGAAGATGTTGCTTTTGCATAAACATCTTCGGCAGGCATAGTAAACAGGGCATTCTGTTCAGCAACAGAATATGTTCCCGTCCATCCCTTCCAGGTATAACCATCTGCAATCACCGCATTCAAAGTAACAGGTGCTGCATAGTAATATCTACCTTCACCCGAAACACCTTCAATGCCATCCTGCGAAGCAGAAAGGCTGACATTGTATTGGTTTCTGATGTAATAAATGCGCAATGTAACATCTTCCTGCGCAGATGCAATACCGGAGAGCGTACTGCTTTCAACATCCGGTGTAAAGCCTTCTTTTTCGTCGGGCAAAATACTTACAGCCACATCTTCATAAGTCGTCAGCGCAATACGGTTGTCAGCTGTTGCAGGATAAACACCCTCTGTGTTCATAAAATAGGTTTCAACATAAAAGGTGCAGGTGGTTCGTGTGATGTCGGCTGCATCGGCAGCTGCTTGCAGGCTTTCTCTGCATTCTTCAAAAGAAAGATAGGCATTTTCCTGTTCGCAGTCTGCATGGCGAGAAGTTGCGTTGTAGGCAGAAAACAGGGTTTCACGCAGAGCTGTATCTGTGATAAGCACTGCAAAATCATTTTTTGCGGCATCGTAAGCGGCAATCAGACTTGCAAGAGTATCTGCCCCCAGTGTATACAGATATGCATCGCCCTGCTGCAGCCAGTTGTTGTAAACGGTACGGAATGCAAGGTCCTGTGTGACAAAATCACCATACAGGCGAATGGCATCCAGTGTGCCGCTTTCGTCCACGGTTACACTTCTTTGTGCGGCAGAAAGATAATACCATTCATATATGGTTGAAGTGGTTTCGTATGTCCAATCCTCCCCTCCGTCACAATTCAAACCTTCATCATTGAAGCTCGGCGTTGCATTATATTGAGCCAGTACTTCGTGAGCGGGTGAATTGGTGTAGATGTAGGTAACATTGGTATAAATTTCTTCAATGTCCTTGTAATCGGAAAAGGATTTCAGATAAGAATTCACATCTGCGGTCAGATTGATTCTTTTTGTTTTCTCCGAGAATGTCCACCTTTCACTTGGGGCGGGGTATTCCGTTTCGGATGTGACAGTATAACTGGTTGTAGATTTTTTATTATTAACAGAATACGCAGCGGATGTGCCAAACGGGTTCAGCAGATTGATCACGCTTGTGGTGTATTCCGGCAGGGTGGTGCACAAAACATCTGCCAGTGTTGCGGTTGTATAAGGGGAGTTTTCATTTGCACTTACATGCTGTTCAGCATATGCAAAAACACGGTCTGCCGCGGCAATCAGATTGCCTGAAGCACCGCTGATTTCCAATGTGTCGGCTGTAGATTCAACGTTTTCAAGAAAAGCGTTGACAGAGTCACCGCCGACCGATTCGGGCTGATCCAGCGCAACGGCAATATCTGCATATATATTGCCGAATTCTACAACAGCTGTAAGGATATCCGAAATTGCCTTTTCAATTTCAGATGCAGTGTAGGTTGAATCGTAAAAATCTTCATAAGCCGCCAGAATTGTCTTGGCCTTTTTCATTGCCGCTTTGAATGCTTTGAATTCGTCACTGCCTGTCTGGTTGCTAAGCAAACAGACATTGAAGTAGTTATAAGCTGCCTGCAGCTCCTCCAACGCAGCCGACACATCGGTCGTACCCGAGGTTGTAAGAAAAGCATGGTTGTCATACATCGCATAGTCTGTCAGCGCTTCACTTGTCTGATAAAGATAAATATAATCCCCGCCTGCATCTTGATTCAGGTCTGCAATTGAGGAATTATCCAAATAATGTGCATAATTATCATTTTCCTGTGCCGTTGCAGCCGATTGTGCATAAATAAGTGTCAGTGGGGCCCCCACGCGCGTGTCATGTGTGTTACAGAAATACAGATATGCACCGCCGGCTTCTTTGTTCAGATCAACCGGGCTGCTCTTTTCCCATACGACGGGGTATTCCTTTTCCGTGTCGGAAAAACCATAATAAGCAGGCCATGTCGGACTGTTTTCAATGTTGCCGTTTTCGCTTGATGAAATTGCAATTTTGGTAAAAGCACGGCTCGGGTCATCGGTCATCGAGAAACCGAATTTGATGTAATCGCCACCGGCTGCATCATTCAGGTCTGTATCATTAGGGTAATAGTTACCGGCATTTATGATTTTCTCAGCAAGGTTTTGCGTAATCCAGGCGCCCTTTGTCTGAACCTCAATGCCGGAAACAAAGGTGGCTCCCGGTTCATGGTAATAATAGTGATATCCGTCTCTCTCGTAACGGATGTACGCAAGGTTCTGCACACTTGCGCCTTTTGCCTGCAGTATAAAATTCCCTGTCACGGATGTCAGCCAAGAGGCTGTTTCGTTGTCGATCCATGAGGGAACAAGCATACAGAAGCATAAAAAAACGATCAGAATGTTTTTGCAGACTTTTGTGACCTTTTTCATTTTATTTCTCCCTTAATAATTGCTATTTATATATTATCTAATAATATTTTTAGTGTCAACAAAATCTGCAAACAAAAACAGATTTTTTTCGCCGAAATTCACTCCTCTTTGCAAAAAACAGATACTTTCATTTTCAAGATGATTATGTTTATGAAAAGACTTAATTGAAACAGAAAAAAAGCATATCAAGCGCTTATAAAGCAACATTTTCAATGCATAACCTTTTTTATTTTGTGCTGTTTTTGTGTTGAAATGCTTATAAATGCCTATACAAAAGGCTTTCTCGTGACGAGGCTCGCCACGGCAGAGGATGCTGTTTTCGACCGCACCGAGCGTGATTTCGACAACGGCATTCACCATTATGAAATCGAATTCCGTGTCGGCTTCACCGAATACGAATACGACATCCACGCCGAAAACGGCACCGTTTTATCCTTTGAAAAAGACAACTGACCTTTCTTCTTCATATCTCCAAAAACAGAACCGCCTGTGTTCCCGACAAAGGAACACGGCGGTTTTGTTGGTTCTGATTAAAACCGAATTAAATTTTAATAGTGTGCAGCGCCGCATTCGCAGACGGAATTCATGCCGAAAAGTTTCCAGAAGAGGCGGATGATTTTCCACAGGATGCTCTTTACACCATCATCGTGACAAAAATGTTCGCAATCTTTAAACAAGTTGTCGTTGCAATCTACACAAATTCCGCTTGCATCGTAAGCGTGGCCGCTGGCAGGAATTGTTATTGTTTGTGCATAATCGCAGCCTGTGCACTTATTTTGAGCAGTGCCGGAGGTTGTACAGGTCGGCTCTGTTACACCAATCCATTCGCCAAAGGAATGCTCGTGTGCAAACACAGTGATGGTAACGGATGCAGAAATGCCGTTTTTCGTTGTCGCCGTAATCACAGCCTCACCTGCCGAAACAGCGCTCACAACACCCTCTGTATTCACAGTTGCAACCGTATTCGCTGAACTGCTCCACGTAACCGTTCTGTCCAATGCAGTTTCCGGTGTCACAACTGCACACAGGGACATGGTTTTACCCTCTTCAACAGTGTAGCATTCAGTTTCAAGCACCAAAGATTCGGGCAGAATCTCTTCAAATTTTGCCTCAACTTTTGCATCTTTATAAGCATTAAATTCAAGGTAGGGGTCAGCCTGTGCGAATGTATCTTCCAGATACCAGCCCATGAATCTGTATCCCTCGGATGCCACTGCCTGCAAACAGACGATATCCCCTTCAAAGCAGTTTGTGTTGCCTTCAATGGTGCCGCCGTTCTGTGCGATAATGTTCATCGGAATTGTGTTTTCCACTGCACGAATGATCGGATCGGAATAATAGGCATTGAGTATATTATCGATACGGCTGCGGATGATTATGTAATCATACTGCTGATCGCATTCGATGACAGGATTGGCAGGAACAACAATGTAGTAGTTTGTTGCTGACTCAAATGATTCATCTGTTGAATTTGTCAGGATCACATCATAACTGTAAGAACTCGGCAAATTGAGAAGCATATACTTTGCTCCGTCAAAACGAACGCCGATGTGCTTCGGAAGTGTCTTTTTTGCATAGATGTTAACAGATGCAATATTGCCCGAAAGCTCGGTTTCATTTGCTGCTTTTCTGACACGTAGGGTCTGCGACACATTTTTGATGGTAAAGGAAATGGGTTTGTTATCGCAGGTTTTCCAGACACCGTCGCCGAAGCAATATTCGTATTCACTGCTGAAGCTTTGTACGGTTTGCAAGGTATTGTAGTCCAAAGACAATTCAGGTGCTTCGGGAATGGTAACAATGGTTGTTTTTGAGTTGAACAGCACATCCCTCGCTTGCAGAATTGCAACGGCCGCATTACGATAAAATGAATTGTAATCGGTTGCGGTCGGGTCTATGACTCCGAGCACCGCTTCATTGATAGACGGTGTGGCCTGCATATCTTGCGTATTGTATGCGCCTTGTGCATGTAAATCCTGAATCAACTCTTCAATTTCTTTTGCAGACATATCGTCAAACATACCTTCGTTGACTTGCTTGTACAGCTTACCGATTTTCTTTTCAATAAGCTCTGCATATTCAATGAAGAAGCGTTCACCGATCAGGCGGGAAACAATAGTATATCTGAGCATATTCAATGTATCGATTGCTACGGTATAGTTCTTATCAGAGAAAGTATCCCACGGGTAGGATGCGGCAAGCTTGTATGTCTGCAGCTGTACACACTGCGATATTACTGCAATTGCGCGTATATTGTCAATGGATTTGTATTTATCGCTGATCTTGAAAAGATAATCAATCGTATCAAATGCCAGACCGATGACCGTAAAAACAAATGCAACCGGTGTACCAAAGATGACACCGACAAGGTGTTCTGCTGCCTTTTTTGCGGCGAAAGCAGTCAGTTTTTCAGCACCTATTTTACCAAGCTCATCAATAAAAATATCAAAGCGACGGATTGTTTCTGCCTCGAGCGATTCTTTCAATTCTTTGCTGACTATATTGATTGTGTCAAAAACTCTTTCTTTGTAGTCAATTCCAACACTTAAGTCCGTCATCATGGGGATAAGTTTTTCCATGTCAAGAAGGCTGAAATCCTTTTGGGTAAATGCAATGAGAGCATCCAACAAGGCAACAGATTCTGCTTTTGCTGCCGCCATTGTAAACAATGCATTGTAAATCTGAACCGATGCATTGCTTGCCTGTGCAACCGTTGAAACCATTTCCAGCCCAAATCCGGCAGATTTTGCAATCGTTTCAAAAGAGTCGGTGATCATAGAATAAGTCGCATTTGGATTTTCTATGAAATAGTTTCGCAATGCCGTTTTGCCGGTGGTAGTCAGAGAGCCTGCTATTGAAGAAATAACAACATTTGCAAGGCGATGAGTAAATTTATTATCATCAATCAATGTTTCGCCTTTGTTATTTTTCAGCTGACTGATAAGTTTTCGGAAATTTTCGGTATCTGTTAACAAATCCTTGAACGGACTGAGTGAAACATCGTTTTGGTAATATAAATCACCATTTTCATCGTAATATTCAGATGTAAAATAGTACAGTTCTTCAGGAATTGTTGCAATGAAAGATTTTTCCAGAGTTTCAACATAATCTTTTGCCACACTTGCGTAATATTCATCAATTCTGTAATTGACCTGCCTGACAAAAGAGTCACTGGACAAAAGTTCAGCAATCATGGATGTGATGCTCAATTTCAGATCATGCGCAGTAAGTGTTTCCAATTTCAAATCCGCCGACAATACCGTTTTTAACATATCAAAAAGCGTTCTGAAATTGTCGCTGATATTGTCTATAATCTTTTGCAGGAATCCGTCTTCATCGATACCTGCTTTTTCCCAATACATGAAATTTTCATGCGTAATCAGATATTCAAATGCTTGCTGAATACGAGCCTGATCAGCAGTTGTTTCTCCGGATGTAAAACCATCGTTGCCGCTGAGTGAAGCAAAAATTGTTTCAAAATTGGTGATCGGATCATCCAGGCCATAGTGGCTCATGTCCACGCTGTTAACTTCTATTGCAATGCCGTCATGGTTGACTTCCGTAACGGTAGCATTATTGAAGTAACCGACCTCTTTTGCATCTGCAATGCCGTAGGCAACATATTGCATATACAGCTTCTGACCGGGGGCAATCAGCTTCGGCATTTCTGCAAGGTATTTTTTATATCCGGTGCTATCCTCAAGAACAAGACCAAGTTCAAAGACGGTGATGTTGGTGTAAGAATATTCTACAGGCTCTGCTTGCGTTTCTTCACCACTATCATTGTTGTCTGCTTCCTCTTTTTCGGCTTCTGCTTTCATCATTTCGGCAATGTTGGAAATGGAGTCTTCCTGCAGACCGATCATCGGATACAGAACATCAATATCGGACACATTTTCCATACCGATGTTGAAATAGAAAGCACCGTAACGCAGTTCAGAATCAAAATCATAAGTGAATTTAACTGCACTTGCACCGTAAACCTTGATAGGCTCATCGGTTTTGAAGGATGCGGTGACCGGTTCGTTGAACAATGACATGGTACCTGCGAAATCTGCATTCAGGTCATAGGAGCCTTCCTTATCCCCCATTACCATCCAACGGATTGTTGTTTCGCGTGTGTTGATTACGGGAATTTCAACTGTCAGACTGTTTTCAAAGCCGTTGGCGTAAGAAACCAGCGACAATCCGTCCGGCAGACTCAGATGAATGGTGCTGTTAAGAATCTGAAAATCCTCGGTCGCATTGTTAAGAATGTGCAATTGAACATCGAAGCATTCTTTCAGATAAGAGATTTCAGCCGGAACGTCAATAACGGCAATGCATTCAACATCATCCGAAACAGGAATGGTTGTGACTGCAATGGGTTTTCTGCTGCTTGGCGTTGTTGTACCGGTTGGGGAGGGTCCAATGGTGGAATCGTAAATATAATCATATTTCAGTATCTTGCCACCCG